>JAUMYI010000117.1 GCA_030528705.1 Comamonadaceae bacterium
CATCGAGGCAGACGATCTGTTGGGCAACGCCCCAGCCACCATGCCCGATGCCACGCCAAGCGACGCCGCCCCATCTGCCCATGCCCCCACCCTGCCAGAAACTGGCGGGCCTGCGCCAACCGCTGCCCCCGGCGGCCTGCGCGCCCGGGCGCCCGGGTGGGGGCGCGGGTGGGGGCGCGGGGCTTCTGGGAGAAGCTGGGGGCCGTTGGGGCAGCGGTTTGCCGGGGCAGGCTTACCCTGCCCCCCAATCCAGCGCAGAGAGGGGGGCAGAGCGATTGGGGCTTACTGGCCTTTCTTGTAGGCGTCCAGCAGCGTCTGGCCGTCCGCGCCGGCGCTCTTGAGCCATTCGGCCTGCATGGTTTCGCCCACCTTGGCCAGATCGGCCTTGAGCTGGGCGCTGGGCTGGAGCACCTGCATGCCTTCTTGCTGGAGCTTGTCCATGGACTGCTGCGTCACCTCCTTGGAGCGCGCCCAGCCGCGCTCCTCAGCGGCGGCGGCGGCCTTTTTCACGGCCTCTTGCGCGGCGGCGTCCAGGCCCTTGAAGGCGCGCGCATTGGCCACGACGATGTTCTTGGGCAGCCAGGCCTGCACGTCGTAGTAGTACTTCATGCTCTCGTAGAGCTTTTTGTCGGTGCCGGTGGCGCCCGAGGTCATCAGCGTCTCGACCGCGCCGGTGGCCAGGGCCTGCGAGAGCTCTGCCTCCTGGATGGTCACCGGCTGCGCGCCGACCAGCTCGGCAATGCGCGAGGTGGCCGGGCTGTAGGCGCGCATCTTCATGCCCTTGAGCTCGGCGGCCGATTCAATGGGCTTTTTCGAGAACAGGCCCTGCGGTGGCCAGGGCACGGCGTACAGCAGCACCATGCCTTGCTCGCCGAGCTTTTTCTCCAGCAGCGGCTTTTGCGCCTGGTAGAGCTGCTGGGCCTGCTCGTAGCTGGTGGCCAGAAAGGGCAGGCCATCGGCGCCGAACAGCGGCCACTCGTTTTGGTGGCCCACGAGCAGGAATTCACCGGCTTGCACCTGGCCGCCTTGCAGCGCGCGCTTGATCTCCGGGCCCTTGAACAGCGAGGCGCCAGGGTGCGGCGTGATGCGCAACTGCCCGCCGGTGGCGCTTTCCACTTCCTTGGCGAACTGGGCGATGTTTTCCGAGTGGAAGTTGAAGGCCGGGTAGGGCGAGGGCAGATCCCACTTGGTCTGGGCCTGGGCGGGCAGGGCGGCAAGGGCGCTGCTGAGCACGGCAGCGGCGGCGATGAAGGAACGGCGTTGCATGGATAAGGCTCCTGATGGGTTGGGCAAAGGGGCAAAGGCCGGCTGCCTCGCCCCCGGAGGTTGGAAAAAACAGGCCTGTGTCGCCTGTCGGCGGCCTGCGCGTGGTTGAAAATAGGGGTCAGTCGTTGCTTGAATGCAAGAATTGTTCAACAAAAGCAAAAAGTGCATCCTACTCTGGTTTGGCCTGCCATGCTGTCCCGTACATACCCCGATGCCTGCCGGCGTGGCGCAGGCCGCAGCAGGCGCGCAGCGTCTGGCCGGGCCACGGGCATGAGGTGGCGCCCCGCGCCCCCTCCCAACAAGCAAGGCCTTGCCCGCCCGCGCCGAGGCCGTGAGCCGGCTATGAGCGCGTGTTCAAAATTTTGCGCCTTGCAGCCCATTCCAAACGGCTTCTTGCCCACTCGCACCGAGATTGTGAGCAGGTTTTTACAGACTACAGCGCCCGTACACGGCCAGCACCATGCGCTCGGAGTGCAGCAGGTATTCCTCCAGCATCTGCGCGGCTGCGGCGGGCTGGCCCTCTTCGAAACGCTGCAGGATTTGCGCGTTTTGCTCCACGTAGGGCGCGTGCAGGTACTGCTCATCGTCCAGCAGGCCAAAGGCCAGGCGCAGCTCGGCAGCGACGTTGGCAAACAGGCTCGAGAGCCGCTGGCTGTCGGCCAGCGCCACGATGGCCGCGTGAAAGGCCATGTTGGCCGTGCCGGCGGCCTGCCAGTCGCCGGCGTCGCGCGCCTGGTAGGCCTGCTCTTGCGCCTGGCGCATCAACTGGTGCGCCGGGTGGCGCGGCCAGGCCTGTGCCAGCGCCGGGCACTCGATGAAGCGGCGCACGCGGTAGATGTCGATGATGTCGGCCATGCGCGGCACCGCCACCGAGACGCCGCGGTTGGGCTCGTGGTGCAGCAGCCCTTCCTTGGTGAGGATGCGAAACACCTCGCGCAGCGTGTTGCGCGAGATCTCCAACTGCTCGCTCATGGCGGCTTCGGACAGGCGCTGCCCGGCGCGCAACTGGCCGCAGATGAGCTGCTGGCGGATGGCGTCGGCCACGGTCTCGGTCAGGCTGGGCGCGGCGGCGGGCAGGTGGGGTGTCGTGCTGGGCGAAGCGGTCGAGCGAGGCATAGCGGGGCAGGGCAAACAATGGCAGCGCGCAATCATATCGACAGGAGAAGTGCATGGACTTGAACAGTGACCTCGGCGAAGGCTTTGGCGCCTGGCGCATGGGCGATGACGCGCAGATGCTGCGCATCGTCACCAGCGCCAATGTGGCCTGCGGCTTTCACGCCGGCGACGCCGCCGGCATTCTGCAGACGCTGCGCCTGGCCGCCGCCCAGGGCGTGGCCATTGGCGCGCACGTGGCCTACCCCGATCTGGTGGGCTTTGGGCGGCGCAACATGAGCCCCAGCAGCCGCGAGCTGGTGGCCGACGTGATCTACCAAATCGGCGCGCTGCAGGGCCTGGCCCGCGCCGCCGGCACCTGCGTGCGCTACGTCAAGCCCCATGGCGCGCTGTACAACACCATCGCGCACGATCAGCGCCAGGCCGAGGACGTGATCGAGGCCATACTGGCCGTGGATCCGCAACTGGTGCTGATGGGCCTGGCCGGCTCGCCGCTGCTGGGCTGGGCCCAGGCGCGCGGCCTGCGCACCGTGGCGGAAATCTTTGCCGACCGCGCCTACACCGCGCAGGGCGCGTTGGTGCCGCGCGGCAAGCCCGGCGCGGTGCTGCACGATGCGCAGCAGGCGGCGCAGCGCATGCTCGACTGGGTGCAAACGGGCTGCCTGCCCAGCATCGACGGCCAGCGCATCCGCCTGCAGGCCGATTCCATCTGCGTGCACGGCGACAGCCCGGCGGCCGTGGCCATGGCGCAGCAGCTGCGCGAGCAACTGCAAGCCGCTGGCGTGGCGCTGCAACCGTTCGCGCCGCTGCCCGCCGCGCCTGCCCAAGCGGCCGCAGCCACGGGCGCGGCCATCACCGGGGGCGCGGCGTGATGCACTGGCGCGCACTGCCTGCGGGCGATCGGGCCCTGCTGCTGGAGCTGGAGGGGCTGGCCCAGACCCTGGCGCTGCTGGCGCGGCTGCAGGCCGCCCAGGCGCAGGGCCTGCTGCCCGGCCTGGGCGCGATGGTGCCGGCGGCGCGCACGCTGCTGCTGGAGTTCGATGCGCACCAGTGCACGGCCGAGCAGTTGCTGGCGCGCGTGCAACCGTTGTTGCAGCAGCCTGATGCGCAGCCCATGCAAGGGCCGCAGGAGGGCGCGGCGCGTTGCGTGCCCATCCCCGTGCGCTACGACGGCCAAGACCTGGAAGCCCTGGCCGAGCTGTTGGGGCTGAGCCGCCGCGAGCTCATCGAGCGCCACACCGGCTGCGATTACCTGGCCGCCTTTGCCGGCTTTGCGCCGGGCTTCGTCTACCTGGCCGGCGGCCATGCCTGCTTTGCGCAAGTGCCGCGCCGCGCCACGCCGCGCACCCGCGTGCCGGCCGGGGCCGTGGCGCTGGCCGGGCACTTCAGCGCCATCTACCCCAAGGCCAGCCCAGGCGGCTGGCAGCTCATCGGCAGCACGCCCTGCCAGATGTGGGATTTGCAGCGCGCCGAGCCGGCGCTGATCCAGCCCGGCTGGCGCGTGCGCTTTCACGACCTGGAGCGCCCCGGCGCCAGCATCAGCCTGCCGCCCGCGCCGCCGTCCATGCCCGCGCCGCCGCCCGCGCCGACATTGCAGGAGCCAACATCGCGGGCGGCGCCCCAGCCCAGCGCCGCCTATCTGGAAGTGCGCCAGCCCGGCTTGCAGACCCTGCTGCAAGATGGCGGCCGCTTGGGCCAGACGGCCCTGGGCGTGGGGCGCAGCGGCGCGCTCGATGGCTGGGCCATGCGCGCGGCCAACCGCTGCGTGGGCAACCCGCCGGGCACGCCGGTGCTGGAAAACCTGCTGGGCCAGCTGGTGCTGGCCGCCAGCGGGCCGGCCGTGCTGGCCGTCACCGGGGCCGATGTGCCGCTGCGCATCCGCAGCGCCGATGGCCGCTGCCGCCAGGCCGCCACCGGCTGCGCGCTGGCCCTGGATGCGGGCGATCAGCTGGAGCTGGGCAGCCCGCGCGCCGGCGCCCGCTGCTACGTGGCCGTGCGCGGCGGCCTGCAGGCGCCGCTGGTGCTGGGCAGCGCCGCTACCGACACGCTGGCCGGCATCGGCCCAGAGCCGCTGGCCGCCGGCGCGCGCCTGCCGCTGCTGCCCGCAGGCGCGCTGGGGCCCTTGCTGCCCGTCGATGCCGAGGGCCTGGCCTGGGGCGCGGCGGCCCGCGCGCTGCCGCAGCCTGGCCAGACTGTGGTGCTGGACGTGCTGCCCGGCCCGCGCGCCGACTGGTTCGGCCCCGAGGCCTTGCAGCTGCTGCAGGATCAGCCCTGGCAGGTCACGCCGCAGTCCAACCGCGTGGGCATGCGCCTGGCCGGGGCCCAGCCCTTGCAGCGCGCGCCGCAATGGGCCGGGCAGGAGCTGCCCAGCGAGGCCACCGTGGCCGGCGCGCTGCAAGTGCCCGCCGGCGGCCAGCCGGTGCTGTTCCTGGCCGATCATCCGCTCACCGGCGGCTATCCGGTGCTGGCCGTGCTGGCCAGCCACCACCTGGATCTGGCGGCGCAAATCCCCGCCCATGCCCAGCTGCGCTTTCGCCCCATCGGCTGCTGGCCGCAGGCCGCCACTGCAACCAATGCGGCCACTGTGGCCGCTGCGGCCGCTGCGTCGTCTGCTGCGCAGGCTGACCTTCCAACCTCCACAACCATCACCATGAAAGAAACCCCGCGATGATCCGCAAGGTCCTGATCGCCAACCGAGGCGAGATCGCCGTGCGCGTGGTGCGCGCCTGCGCCGACTACGGCGTGCAGTCCGTGGCCGTTTATGCCGACGCCGATGCCGACGCGCTGCACGTGCGCCTGGCCGACGAAGCCTGGGCGCTGCCCGGCCAGAGCCCGGCGGACACTTACTTGAACATCGCCCGGCTGCTGGACGTGGCGCGGCGCAGCGGCGCCGATGCCGTGCACCCGGGCTACGGTTTCTTGTCCGAGCGCGCCGAATTCGCGCGCGCCGTGCAGCAGGCTGGGCTGGTGTGGATCGGCCCGCGGCCCGAAACCATCGAGGCGCTGGGCGACAAAGTCGCGGCGCGGCGCATTGCCCGCCAGGTCGGCGCGCCGCTGGCCGCTGGCAGCGACGGCCCGGTGCACAGCGCCCAGCAGGTGCTGGACTTCGCCCGCCAGCACGGCCTGCCCATCGCCATCAAGGCGGCCTTTGGCGGCGGCGGGCGCGGCCTGAAGATCGCCTGGCGCATGGAGGAAGTGGCCGAGCTGTACGAATCGGCCGTGCGCGAGGCCACGGCCGCCTTTGGCCGGGGCGAGTGCTTCGTCGAGCAATTCCTGCACCAGCCGCGCCACATCGAGGCCCAGGTGCTGGCCGATGCGCATGGCCAGGTCGTCGTGCTGGGCACGCGCGATTGCTCGCTGCAGCGGCGCAACCAGAAGCTGGTGGAGGAAGCGCCTGCGCCTTTTCTCAGCGATGCGCAGCGCCAGCAAATCCACAGCGCCGCGCAGGCCATTTGTCAGGCCGCAGGCTACGTGGGCGCGGGCACGGTGGAGTTTTTGCTCGGCCAGGGCGGGCAGCTGTCCTTTCTGGAGGTGAACACCCGCTTGCAGGTCGAGCACCCGGTGACCGAAGAAACCACCGGCCTGGACCTGGTGCTCGAGCAGCTGCGCATTGCCGATGGCCTGCCGCTGGCCATCACGCAAACGCCCGAGCCGCGCGGCCACAGCATGGAATTTCGCATCAACGCCGAGGACGTGGCGCGCGGCTATCTGCCCACGCCCGGCGCCATCGCCGTGTTTGAGGCCCCCAGCGGCCCGGGCGTGCGCCTCGATGCTGGGGTGCAGGCCGGCTCGGCCGTGCCGGGCCAGTTCGATTCGCTGATCGCCAAACTCATCATCAGCGGCAGCAGCCGCGCCCAGGTGCTGGCGCGCGCGCGCCGCGCGCTGCGCGAGTTCCGCATTGCCGGCGTGGCCAGCACGCTGCCTTTTCACCAGGCCGTGCTGCAGGAGCCGGACTTCATCGCCGAGCACAGCCCCTTTGCCGTGCACACGCGCTGGATCGAAACCCAGTTCAAGGCCCCCTGGCCCATGGCCGAGCGCCCCGAGCCGCCCGCGCCAGCGCTGCAACGCAGCTTCATCGAGATTGACGGGCGGCGCGTGGCGCTGGGCCTGCCTGCACACTGGCTGAGCGCCGCCGCGCAAGGCCTGGCCGCCGCCAGCGGCCAGCCGCTGCAGCAGTTGCCGCCAGCGGCCCCAGCCCCGGCCACGGCCGAGCACGACAGGATGCTGCTGGCCCCGCTGACTGGCACCTTGCTGCGCTGGCTGGTGGCCGATGGCCAGGCCGTGCAGGCTGGCGAGGCGGTGGCCGTGATGGAAGCCATGAAGATGGAAGCGCCGATTACCGCCCCGGCCGCAGGCATGCTGCGCCTGCACGCCCAGCAAGGCAGCAGCGTGGCTGCGGGCGGCTTGCTGGCGGTGTTGGAGTGATGGGCTGTGCTCGCTGATGGGGTATGCGCGAATGGCGCAGGCTGCTCGCTCGCACAGGCATGAGCAGTCAAAAGACCTGAAGGGCATGTCGGGTTGGGTAGTCGCGCCTCGGCGCCTACAAGGGCCGAGCGAAGCAATGGCCCGGGCAGAGCCCCCTTCTGCTTGCGCCTGTGCCGCTGGCCTGACGGGGCGGGCAGGCCCACACACAGTGGGCCTGCATCGTTCATCAAATTTCGCTGCGGCTGTTTGAGCGTAGCGGCGTAGCCGCGCAGCGAGTTTCCGCAGCTCCGCCCTGGCAGGTCAGCGGCACAGGTCGCCCCGGCGCGCAGCGCCGGGGTCGCAGGCAGTGGGGTCGCCTTCTTTTGCCTACTTTTCTTGGCGAGACAAGAAAAGTAGGTGCGCCGCCGGGCGCATATCCCGGCCTC
>JAUMYI010000118.1 GCA_030528705.1 Comamonadaceae bacterium
GCCAGCGATATACTTGCGCCCTTTTGGCCTTCTCGCACGCACATGGTTGAATCCTTTACCTACGAACAATTGATCGCCTCGGGCGAAGGGCGGCTGTTTGGCCCCAACAGCGGCAAGCTGCCGCTGCCGCCCATGCTGATGTTCGACCGCATCACCCACATCGACGACGAAGGCGGCGCCCACGGCCTGGGCCGCATCGTGGCCGAGCTGGACATCAAGCCCGAGCTTTGGTTCTTCGCCTGCCACTTCAAGAACGACCCCGTCATGCCCGGCTGCCTGGGCCTGGATGCCATGTGGCAGCTCATCGGCTTTTACCTCACCTGGCTGCGCCTGCCCGGCAAGGGCCGCGCCCTGGGCGCCGGCGAGGTCAAATTCACCGGCGAGGTCAAGCCCGACGTGAAGCTGGTGACCTACGAGATCGACATCAAGCGCGTCATCCGCCGCAAGCTCAACATGGCCATCGGCGACGCCCGCCTGCTGGCCGACGGCCAGGAAATCTATACCGCCAACGACTTGCGCGTGGGCCTGTTCGAGGCCGAAACCAAGGCCTGAGCGCCTGTGCCCACGCGCCCTGGCGGGCGGCGGCGGGCAATCTACAGCACCGCGCCAATCAACCCGATCACCAGCCAGAGCAGCACCCACAGCACCAACGTGCGCCACATCAGCGAGGCCAGCCTGTGCAGCAGGCCGGCCAACTCGTCGCCCCCCTCGGCAGCCCCGCCCAGAATGCGCGAGGGCGCGCGCCCCTGCCAGTGCGGCCAAGCCAGAATCCATTGCACGCTGCGCTCGGGCAGGCCCAGCGCCGCACTGCCTGCGGCCAGCACCAGGGCATCGCCATCGCCTGGGCGGCGCGCCGTGCAGGCGCGCCAGGCGCTGATAGCCTCGTCATAGCGCCCCACGGCGGCAAACATGCCCGCCGTGATGCGCGCCGGCAGCCAGTTAATCCATTGCCAGCCCTGCTGCGCCACACGCGCCAGGGCCATGCTGGCGCCGTGCGGGGCATCGTGCCGCCCTGCCCCGCGCCACCACAGGCCATGCGCAGCCTGCGCCAGGCTGAACAGCACGGCCCCCATGGGCCCCAACCCGGCAAAGGCCAGCAGCAAATAGGCGGCAAACACCCCAAACACGTAGTGGTGCATGTGCTGCACGGAGTAGGACACGCTGGCGGCCAGCAGCGCAGCCGTGCTGTGCGTGGCCGGTGCTGCGGGCTGCGCCTGGGTGGCAGGCTCTTGGGCCTCATGCAAGGCGGCGCTGGAGGGCCGCTGGGCCGGCGCCTCATGCCCCCAGCCGCCTTCCAGCGCCTGGCGCCAGCGTTCCAGGGCCTGGGCAGCGGCCTGACGATCACCGGTGTTGATGGCGTTGCGCACCTGCGTGAAATACGGCCCGAAGGCGCGAAAGCGCAGCACGGCATAGAGCACCAGCACCGACCAGAGCAAGGCCGCAAAGCGCCCCAGGCCCGCCTGCAGCAGTGCAAAGACCAGCCAGACGGCCACGGCCGGCAAGCACACGGCCAAGGCCCACAGCACCCAGGCCTGGCCGGTGGTGCCCGCATCCAGCGCGTACTGCAAGCGCCAGCGCAGCGCCTGCAGCGCCCCATGCAAATGCTGGCGGGCATGCAGCGGGCGCAACTGCTCCAGCAGCAGTGCAACGAACAGCGCCAGCACGCTCATGGCGCACTCCGGGCCGCCAGAGCGACCGGGACGACCGGGACGACCAGGGCCGGCCAGCGCGCAGCGCGAAGGCCGGTGCTCACAGCGCCTGCGCCAGACGGCGCACCCCCTCGACGATGCGCTCGTCGGGCACGGTGGCGTAGCTCATGCGGAATGCGGCCAGATCGGGCTCGGTGGCGTAAAACGGCGCGCCGGGCACCACGGCCACGCCCTGCTCGATGCCGCGCTGCACGAAAGGCGCGGCCTGCGCGCCCGGCGCGCTCAGACGGGCCCAGATGAACATGCCGCCCTGCGGCGGGGTGAACTGCAGCACATCGCCCAGCTGCTCTTGCAGGCATTGCATCATCAGCGCGGCGCGGCCGGCATAGACGCGCTGCACGTTCTGCAGCGCCGGCTGCAAGCGGCCGCTGGCCAGGTATTCGCTGGCCGTGACCTGCGCCAGCATGCTGCTGTTGGCATCGCTGAATTGCTTGCACATCACGGCCTGGGCCAGCAGCGCCGGCGGCGCCACCAGCCAGCCCAGGCGCAACCCGGGCGAGAGCACTTTGGAGAAGCTGCCGCAATAGGCCAGCCAGTCGCGGCTGCCGGGCACTTGCTCGCTCAGCGCCAGCAGGGTCGGCGGCGGCGGGGCATCGAAGTACAGCTCGCCGTAGGGGTTGTCCTCGACCACCAGCACCTGGTGGCGCGCGGCCAGCTCCAGGATGCGCTTGCGCCGCTGCAGGCTCAGCAGCGCGCCGCTGGGGTTGCCGAAGGTGGGGATCAGGTACACCAGCCGCGGCCGGTGCTGCACGATGGCCTGCTCCAGCCGATCGACCTGCACGCCCTGCTGGTCAATCGGCACCGACACCACCTGCGCGCCGTACAGCCTGAAGCACTGGATGGTGGCCAGAAAGGTCGGCCCTTCCACCAGCACCGTATCGCCTGGGGAAATCATGGTCTTGCCCAACAAATCCAGCGCCTGCTGGCTGCCGGTGGTGACGATCAGCTCCTGGGCCTGCACCTGCGCGCCCTGCGCTTGCAGTTGGGCGGCGATCTGCTCGCGCAGCGGCTGGTGGCCCTCGGTCGGGCCGTACTGCAGGGCCAGTGCGGCATGCTCGCGCACGGCCCGCTGGGCAGCCTGCTCCAGGCCTTGGGCATCGAACAGCGCCGCATCGGGAAAGCCCCCGGCAAAGCTGATGATGCCGGGGCGGCCCAGCAGTTTGAAGATTTCACGGATGGCCGATGTCTCGACCTGGCGCAGGCGCTGGGCAAATTCCATAGGGTTGATGCGTTCTCGGTGGGGTGGGTCAGAGGCGGGCGCTCGCTGCGCCATACGCGCGGACAGAGGCGGCATCATAGATGCTTGTGACAGGCCGATTGCCGCCCACGTTGCCGCACAATCCCCCATTGCATTGCCCGTTATTTGCTGCTTCTACACCATGCCCATGCCCTCCGCTGCCCCTGCAGCCGAACGCGGCGCCGATGCCGCCGATCTTCAAGCCCTGCGCCAGAGCCTGCAAGCGCGCGGCCAGCGCGATGCCCAGCTGCTGCAAACCCACATCTCCTGGCTGCTGCTGGGCCATGAGCAGGCCTGGAAAATCAAGAAGCCGGTGCGCCTGCCCTTCGTCGATTTCAGCACGCTGGCGCAGCGCCGCCATTTCTGCGACGAGGAGCTGCGCCTGAACCAGCGCCTGGCGCCGCAGCTGTACCTGGACGTGCAGCCGCTGTGGCGCAATGCCCAGGGCCTGCTGGACTTCGATCCCCCCTCGCCCGGCCAGCCCGCAGCCGAGTGGGCCGTGCGCATGCGGCGCTTTGCCGACGACGCGCTGCTGCGCAGCCGCTTCGAGGCCGGCGCAGCGCCCTCGCCTGCCGCGCTGCACCGACTGGGCCAGCGGCTGGCGCGCTTTCACGCCCAGGGGGCCGGCGCGCCAGTGCCGCAGGCCGAGTACGGCAGCGCCGAGCGCATCGAGGCCGACGTGCGCGCGCTGTTCGCGCCGCTGCAGCGCAGCGCCTTTGCCGAGCTGGTGCCGCAGTGGCAGGCCTGGCTGGAGCGGCAGTGCGCGGCGCTGCGCCCCATCTGGCAGGCGCGGCGCGCCGGCGGCTTCGTGCGCGAAGGCCATGGCGATCTGCACCTGGGCAATCTGGTGCTGCTGGGCGATGCCATCCTGCCTTTCGATTGCATCGAATTCCAGCCTGCGATGCGCTGGATCGACGTGGCCAACGACATGGCCTTTCTCAGCATGGATTTGCACGCCCACGGCCGCAGCGACCTGGCGGCCCACGTGATGGATGGCTGGCTGCAGCACAGCGGCGACTTCGCCGCGCTGCAGACCTGGCGCTTTTACGAGATCTACCGCGCGCTGGTGCGCGCCATGGTGGCGCAAATCTCCCCGCCAGCGGGCGCGCTGCCCGGGGCCGATGCGCCGCCGGCCGGGCAGCAGTACGCGCACTGCGCCCAGCAATGGTGCCAGGCCGCGCCTGCGCCGGCGCTGTTCATCACCTGCGGCGCCTCGGGCTCGGGCAAGTCCACCGTGGCCGCGGCCTGCATGGAGCAGCTGGGCGCCATCCGCATCCGCTCCGACGTGGAGCGCAAGCGCCTGTTCGGCCTGGAGGCCCTGGCCGACTCACACGCCCAGGGCCTGGACATCTACACGCCCGAGGCCACGCAGCGCACCTTTGCCCGCCTGGCCGAGCTGGCCGAGCTGGCGCTGCAAGCGGGCTGGCCGGTGGTGGTCGATGCGGCCTTTTTGCAGCGCGCGCAGCGCGATGCCCTGCGCGCGCTGGCCCAGCGCCTGCGCCTGCCATTTGCCATCCTGGCCTGCGAAGCCCCGGCCGACACGCTGCGCCAGCGCATCGCCCAGCGCCGCAGCGCCGCGCAAGACCCGTCCGAGGCCAGGCCCGAGCTGGTGGCGCAGCAGTTGCAGGGCCAGCAGCCATGGGGCGAGCAGGAGCTGCCCTTCGTGCGCCGCATCGACACCAGTGCGCCACACTGGCAGGCGGCACTGGCCGCGCAACTGCAAGCGCAGTGCTAAGGCCGGCAAGGCAGCAAAAAAACAGCCCACGGCCTGGGCCATGGGCTGTTTGTTTGCCGTGCCTGTCTGGGTATCAGAACTGATAGCGCAGATTCACGCCGATGTAACGGCCGGCCTCGGTGAGGTGGCTGTAGTCGGGCCTGGAGTTGTCGCGCGCGCGGTTCCATTTGGCATAGCGTTTGTCGCCCAGGTTGTAGATGCCGCCGCTGAGGGTGAGATTGGCCGTGGGCCTGTAATAGGCGGTCAGATCCACGACGCCATAGCCCGGCACCGGCACGTTGCGGCTGCTGGGCAAGTCGGCTTTTTTCTTTGCCGCCGCCCATTGCAGGCGCAACTGCCCGCCCCAGCGGTCGCTGGGCTCGGCGTAGCGCAAGCCCAGGTGGCCATGCAGCGGGTTGACGCGCAGCAGCGGCTTGCCATCGCCTCGCTTGCCCTTGGCATAGGCCAGCGCGCCATCCAGGTGCAGGCCCTGGGGCATGCCCAGTGCGCCCAGGTTCAGGCTGCCTTCCCACTCGACCCCATGGATCTTGCTGCGCCCCGGCTCGTTGAAAACCGTGCAGATGTCATCACGGCCGTAATCGCCGCAATCGACCTCGATCATGCTGCTATAGGCGTTGTGGAACACGGTGGCTTTTTGCCGCCCCAGCGCGCCAAAGCTGCTCCAGGCCAACTCCAGGCCGGTGGCTTTTTCCGGCTTCAGATTGGGGTTGGGGCGCGATGGCCAGTGGCCGTAGCCCTGGCCGTTGGTCTCGCCATAGGCGGGCAGGCGGGTGCCACTGTGGAAGTTGGCCGACAGCAGGTGGTTGCTGTGCAGCGCCCAATCCAGCAGCAGGCCGCCGCCGGCTGCGGTTGTGCTGTATTTGCGCGTGCCTTCGATGGGCGTGGCCCCTGCATCGAACGATGGGTCGATGCGAATGTGCGAGACCTTGGCCGAGGGCGTGAGGGCCACGCCGCTGTCGCCAAAGCTGAGGCGGTTGGCCGCATGCACGCTGGCCTGCCACTGCTTGTTGCGCGGGAAGTAGGTCGGGTTGCGGGACGTGCCGCCCGTGGTGCGCACCAAGTCCAGATCGGCCTGGCTGTGCTGCAGCTTAAAGCCGTAGCTCCAGTCCTGGCGCAGGCTGGCGCCGGCGGGCGCGATGGCCTTGTCGAAATCGGCCTTGAGGGTGTAGGCGCTGGTCTTGAAGTAGTTCTTGTCCGTGGTCAGCGTGCGCGCGCCCGTCGTGCCGGTGCGGTCGGTAATGCCCAGGTTCTGGCCGCGCGTTCTTTGCATGGACAGCTGCCAGCTCATGCCATCGAACAGCGCGTTGGCGGCATTCAGGTCATGGCTCAGCGACAGGGCGCTGCGGGTGTTTTTGCGCTCTTCCGTGGCGCTGTGCGTAGTGGTGCTGCCACGGCTGGAGGTGCTGGTGCCCAGCGCATTGCGCCGCTCGATGTCGCTGTGGGCGCCGTAGTACTGGGCGTTGAGCGTGAGCTTGTGGTCGCGATTGGGTTGCAGCACCCATTTGCCGTTGAGCGAATTGCTGCGCCCATCCACGGGCAGGCTCTTGGTGCGCTGGGGGCCATCGACGTCCAGCCCGCCCTTGTTGTCCAGCTCATGGTAGGCGCGGCGCGTATAGCTCAGCGAGGCGCTCTGGCGCTCGTCGATCAGCGCGGCCAGGCTGAAGCCGGCGGAAACCTCGCGCGTGTCGCCGCTGTAGCCAGTGCGCACGTCGCCGCCCAGGCGCTGGCCAGGGCGCAGGTAGTCGGCCGGATCCTTGGTGCGAAATTGCACGCTGCCGGCCAGGCCGTTGGCGCCCGGGCCTTTGTGCACGTTGACCTGCTTGAGGTCTGCCGGGTCGAAGAACTGGCGGCCATAGTGCATGCTGTGGCCGAAGGAGAAGCTCTGCGTGATGTCCATGCCATCGAGCTCCATGGTGACGCGATCGCTGCCCACGCCCATGCCCCCGCCAATGCCGCCCATGCCGCGGATTTCGATGTCGCCCAGCACCCCAGTCATGGTGGAAAACTCCACGCCGGGGGTGTTGTCAAATACGCCACGGAGGTTTCTGGGCGGCTCTTTTTCAAGCCGCTCCTGATCGATCACCGTGGTTTGCGGCTGCTGCGGGGCGCGCACGGTCACGGCCGGCAAATGCGCCACATCTGCCGAGGCGGCGGGCTTGGCAGCAGTGGTGGCAGTGCCGGTTTGTGCAAAGGCACAGGTGCAGCAAATGTGCGCAATCATCAAAGCCAATGGCTTGCGGGCAAATGACATGAAAACTCCTCTGGAGGTGGACAACAACAAGCCCAGCCACGTGCAAGGCAGCACGGCTGGGCATGGGACGAACAACACATCGAGGGGGTTTTTGTGCACCCACACGGCTCGGGCCGGGCGGGCGTGTCAGTCGCGGCAAGCGCAAGGCTTCATCCGGTGCGAACTGTCAATTTAATCTCGCAATTATAAATACATCTCGTTTGTAATTTTAGAGCGTGT
>JAUMYI010000119.1:0-253 GCA_030528705.1 Comamonadaceae bacterium
CCGGTACTGGCCTGGCCTACCATCAGGCGCGCAAGGCCAAGGACGCCATGGACGAAGCCGAGCGCCGCGCCATTGCCGAGCAGGAAGCCGCCGCTGAACACGACAGCGCCGACGAGCCTGCCGCCGGTGAAGAAGGCGGCAGCAGCTCCGAGGAATCCTGACGCAAAAAGCCCCTTGTGGGGCTTTGGACGCGCGCACCTCTCGACAACGCCCGCTTTTTGCGGGCGTTGTCGCGTCTGCGGCAGTGGCCATG
>JAUMYI010000119.1:263-7146 GCA_030528705.1 Comamonadaceae bacterium
ATGCCAATGCCAATGCCAAGTTTGCTGCATGCGAGGCGATGCCAGCCGGCGGCTGCGCTGGTGCTTTTATGATGCCGGCCATGCCGACCGTTGCTTCGTCCTCTCCAAGTTGTGCGCCGCCGCTGGCGGAACAAATCGGTCTTGCGGCCCAAGGGCTGATGCAGGTTCTGCAGGGCCAGTCGGCGCGTGAGGTGGTGGCCGGCTGGCCTGCCACGGCCAGCCGGCCCGGTGCGCAGGCGCTGCTCTACACCGCGCTGCGCCATTGGGGGCAGGCGCAGGGCCTGATCGCGCTGTTGGCGCAGCGCCCGCCTAGCCGCGCTGTGCAGGCCCGGCTGGGGCTGGCGCTGGCCTTGCTGCTGGCCCCGCAGGAGGCGGTCTATGCCCCGCATACGGTGGTCAACCAGACGGTGCAGGCCATGCGCCGCCAGCGCGCCCTAGCGGCGCAGGCCGGCTTCGTCAATGCCTGTTTGCGGCGCTTTTTGCGCGAGCGCACACAACTGGAAGCCGCGTTGCAAGGCAATGAGCAAGCCCGCTGGAACCACCCAGCCTGGTGGCTGCGCCAGCTGCGCCAGGATCACCCGGCGCATTGGCAGGCCGTGCTGCAGGCCAACCAGCAGCGCGCGCCCCTGACCCTGCGCGTCAATGAAAGCCTGATGTCGCGCCAAGCCTATGCCCAGCGCCTGCAGCAGGCCGGCATCCAGGCCCGGGCGGTGGCGCAGGCCGGGCTGGAGCTGGCGCAGGCCGTGGATGTGCGCCAGCTGCCGGGCTTTGCCCAGGGCTGGTTCTCGGTGCAGGATGCGGCCGCGCAGTGCGCCGCGCCCATGCTGCTGGAAGGGTTTGCGCCGCCAGCCAGCGCCGCAGCGCCCTGGCTGGTGCTCGATGCCTGTGCCGCGCCAGGCGGCAAGACGGCGCATCTGCTGGAGTGGGCGGCGGTGCATGGCATGCCCATGCGGCTGCTGGCCATGGACGTGGATGCGGCGCGCTGCCAACGCATCACGGAGAACCTGCAGCGCCTGCAATTGCCGCCGGCGCAGGTGGTGGTGGCCGACGCCAGCGCGCCGCAGAGCTGGCGCCAGCCGCTGCTGGGCGATCGCCTGCTGGATTTGCTGCTGCTGGATGCGCCGTGCTCGGCCTCGGGCATCGTGCGCCGCCATGCCGATATCCGCTGGCTGCGCCGTGCCGAGGATTTGACCGAGCTGGCGCAGCGCCAGGCCCTGCTGCTGCAGCGCCTGTGGCCCCTGCTGCGCCCCGGCGGGCGGCTGCTGTACTGCACCTGCTCGGTGTTCCATTGCGAGGGGCAGGGGCAGATCGAGCGCTTCATGCATGCGCAGGCCGATGCCGAGCTGCTGGGCCCCGTGCTGCAATTGCTGCCGACGCCGCCGCAGGAACTGGCTCATGATGGCCAGGGCCAGGCGCCAGGCGCGCTGGGCAGCCACGATGGATTTTTCTATGCGCTGCTGCGCAAGCGCGCCGCGCAGTAACGCGTGCATGGCGGTGCGCAGCCCGGCGGCGCGCCGCAGCGGGAGTCACGAACAATGACGGCATCCACTTCCTCGGCCAAGAAAAGCCGCCGCCTGCGCTGGACGTTGGGCGTAATCCTGGCCGTGATCATGGCCATTGCCCTGGTTTTGCTGTTCGTGCTGGCCCTGGCCACCGACAGCTATGGCCTGTACGAACAGTACTACCCCTGGCTCTTGGGCTTCAATGGCGTGGTGGCGGCCTTGCTGCTGCTGATTCTGGCCTGGGGGGCCTGGCGCCTCTATCAACGCCTGCAGCAAAACAAGTTCGGCAGCCGCTTGCTCATCAAGCTGGCGGCGCTGTTTTGCGTGGTGGGCATCCTGCCCGGCGCGCTGGTGTATGTGATTTCCTACCAGTTCGTCTCGCGCTCCATCGAGAACTGGTTCGACGTGCGCGTGGAAAGCGCGCTGAGCGCCGGCGTGGGCATGGCCAGCACCACCTTGGATGCCTGGGTCGTCAACACCACGGCGCGGGCGCGCTACTCGGCCAACCAGCTCGAGCAGGTGCGCCCGGCCTCGCTGGCCATTGCGCTGGAGCAGATCCGCGAGCAATTCGATGCCGACGACGTGGTGCTCTGGCGCGCCAATGGCGAAGTGGACGTCAGCACCGGCGCGCCGGGCTCGGCCCTGCCCCAGCGGCCTGCGGCCCAGGCCTTTCGCCTGGCCCGCGAGCAGCGCGAGTGGGCCGCGCTCGAAGGCCTGGAGCAGGCCCAGGCCGATGGCCAGGCGCCAGTGCAGGTGCAGACCCTGGTGCTGGTGCGCGGCATTGGCGGCACGCTGCAGCTGGGCACGGAAGACGTGCGCTTTTTGCAAATCACCGTGCCCGTGCCCCAGGTGCTGGTGGCCGATGCGTTTGCCGTGCGCCAGGCCAATGACGAATACCAGCAGCGCGCCCAAGGCCGCCACGGGCTGCGGCGCATGTACATTGGCACGCTCACGCTGAGCCTGTTCCTGGCCGTGTTCGGCGCCATCGTGCTGGCCGTGCTGCTGGGCAACCAAATCCTGCGGCCTGTGCTCATCCTGGCCGATGGCGTCAAGGAAGTGGCCGCGGGCAACCTCAACCCCAAGGTGGCCCTGCCGCGCAACGACGAGCTCGGCGGCCTCACGCGCGCCTTTGCGCTGATGACGCACCAGCTGGCCACGGCGCGCGCTTCCGAGCAGAAAAGCCTGGCCGCGCTGGACGCCTCGCGCGCGCAGCTACAGACCATTCTGGACAACCTGACGGCCGGTGTGCTGGTGCTCGACGCGCAGGGCCACATCGTCTCGGCCAACCCGGGGGCGACGCGGGTACTGCGCGCGCCGCTGGCCGCCTATGCCGGGCGCGAGTTGGCCGAGGTGCCCGACCTGCGCGAATTCGCCCAGGCCGTGCGCCAGCGTTTCGACAGCTTTCTGGCCGATGAGCGCGATGTGGGCCACTGGCAGCACACCTACGAGCTGTACGCGCCGCCGCAAGGCGTGGCGCCCACGGCGGCCAAGGAGTTCGCGCTCAACATCGTGGCCCGTGGCGCATTGCTGCCCGATGGCAACCGGCTGGTGGTGATCGACGACATCTCCGACGTGGTCTCGGCCCAGCGCGCCGAGGCCTGGGGCGAAGTGGCGCGCCGCTTGGCGCACGAGATTAAAAACCCGCTCACCCCCATCCAGCTCTCGGCCGAGCGCCTGCAAATGCGCCTGAGCGGCAAACTGCCCGAAAAGGAAGAAGCCATCTTGCAGAAATCCGTGCAAACCATCGTCGATCAGGTCGATGCCATGCAGCGCCTGGTCAACGAATTTCGCGACTATGCGCGCCTGCCTACGGCGCGCCTCGAAGTGCTGGATCTCAATGCGCTGGCGCAGGACGTGCTGCAGCTCTACGGCACGGAAAACGCCAGCTTCGGCATCGTGGCCCAGCTCGAACCCGGCTGCCCGCCCATCCTGGGCGATGCGATGCAATTGCGACAGGTCATCCACAATCTCTTACAGAATGCACAGGATGCAAGCCTGCAAGCGCAAGAGAATCGTGCAGAATTGCCGGCACAAATCATGCTAAGTACCCATTGGAGTGAGGCGGCGCGGCGAGTGCGCCTGTGTGTGGAGGACAACGGCACCGGCTTTCCGGACAGCATGCTCCAGCGCGTTTTTGAGCCCTACGTCACCACCAAGGCCAAGGGCACGGGCCTGGGGCTGGCAGTGGTCAAGAAAATCGCCGACGAACACCACGCACTGATTGATTTAGGCAATGTGCAAAACGAGCAGGGGGAGGTCGTAGGTGCGCGCATATCGCTGTCGTTCGAGCCAGCGGCACAAACGCAAACCACCTGAGACACTCGCAGCGAGAACTCGAAAACAAACGGTTACCGAAGAAAATGGCAAACATATTGGTTGTGGATGACGAGCTGGGCATCAGAGACCTGCTCTCCGAAATACTCAACGACGAAGGCCATCACGTCGACCTGGCGGAAAACGCCGGCCAAGCCCGCACGGCATGCGGGGAAAGCAAATATGATCTGGTGCTGCTGGACATCTGGATGCCCGACACGGACGGCGTCAGCCTGCTCAAGGAATGGTCTCTGGCTGGGCAGCTCGAAATGCCCGTCATCATGATGAGTGGCCACGCCACCATCGACACCGCCGTCGAAGCCACGCGCATCGGCGCATTCTCATTCCTGGAAAAACCCATCACCTTGCAAAAACTGCTCAAGGCGGTGAACCAGGCGCTGGAGAAAAGCCCGCCGGCCCAGGCCAGCGCAGCCAGCAACGGCATGGGCAAACCCGCCCAGCCGAGCACTGCCCAAACCGCTGCAGCGCCCCTGCCCCCGGATGCCCACGTCATCCGCGCCATCCCGCCTGAAAAGACATTGCCTGAGCAGCATCAGGACTTCGACCTGGATCGCCCACTGCGCGAAGCCCGGGACCACTTTGAAAAAGCCTACTTCGAGTTCCACCTGGCGCGCGAGGGCGGCTCGATGACGCGCGTGGCGGAAAAAACCGGCCTGGAGCGCACGCACCTCTACCGCAAACTGCGCCAACTCGGCGTGGAGCTGGGCAAGCGGCGCAACAGCAGTGTGTCGTGATGGCCAGCCCACATCGGGCGCAGCAAGCAAAAATATCGCTAACCGCCAGTTGCGGCAAAAAACGGTGATAGAATTCGAGGCTTGGCTCGGTAGCTCAGTTGGTAGAGCAGCGGATTGAAAATCCGCGTGTCGGTGGTTCGATTCCGCCCCGAGCCACCAAACACAAACGCCCAACCTTTCTCGGTTGGGCGTTTTCTTTGCGCGCTCCGCACGCAGAATCCCTTGTGCATCAGGCGCTTATGCGCGTGTCGATGGGAGCGGTTGAGCAGCGGACTTGCGGCAGCAAAGCACCCATAAAGCCCCGCGCATCGCTCCAATCAACCATTGGGCGAAAACGGATCGCTGCCGTAGGTGTTGCGCATCACGGATGCGGCCTCGCGCTTGCCGCTGCGTGTCATGGACGGACGTGAGCCGGCCATTGTCCTCGCCACGCACCCCCATTGCTTACCGCCGCTGACGGGGGCAACCTATTGGTTCTTTTTGGTTGTAGTTTTTCAACACGCTGTCCCCCGCAAAGCCCAGCCGGGTAGCCGGTGGCAAGTGCCCTGTGGCCGAGTGAGGTCGATGGAAGTTGTAATGATGCATCCAGGGGGCGAGTTCATCTGCACGATGCGCTGAACTGGGGTACTGATACGTATAAGCCCATTCGCGCAGCAGCGTCTGGATGAAGGAAGCACTCGGCCTTGCCGTTGGTTCTGGGCGTATAGGGTTGGGTGTGCAGGTGCTTGATTTTCAGGCGCCGCAGCAGTCTGGCAAAGCGCCGTGATCGGTAGGCTGCGCCATTGTCTGTCATCGCCCGCTCGATCTTCACCCCCAGGCTGCGGTAGTAACGCAGTGCGGCCAGCAGATGGGCGCAGGCACTCTTGGCGGTTTCATCGGGCAACACCCGGCTGAAGCCCACACGCGAGTGGTCATCGATGGCCACATGCAAGGCCAGCCCGCCCGCACCGGGTATGTGGCGGCGGCGGTCACCGGTGACGCGATGGCCGGGCTGAGCAAAGCGCGCCAGCTTCTTGGTGTCCAGATGCGGCAACTCGCCGGTGGCCTTGCGCTCGTAACGACGCACGGGCGGAGCCTCTTGCAAGGGTGCTTTGGGACATCCCCCCAAGTACTCGGCAATCCGAGCATAGGTCAGCCGTTGGGTGTGCCGCAGAGCCACAACTCGCTCAATCTTGCCCGCATCAGTGCGCCTGGGACTGCGCTGGGGGCGCGAACTGCGATCAAGTAAACCCGTTTCTGCCTCAGCGGCAAAGCGGCGCTGCCACTTGCGCGCAGTGCGGCAACTGATGCCGGCCGCCTGAGCCGCCGCGACCAAGCCCAATGCGGCGGATTTGAGAAACCAGATGGGCTCGCCCTTTGGGCGTCAATGCGGCATTCTTGTGGATGTTCATCCGGTGACTCTTGAAGCAGATGGTTCGGATTGAGAACCTCCATCTTGCTTCTCCTTGGATGAACAACCTGTTGGGAGACGACATCTATGTCCCCGCTCCAGCCGACGCTGCCTGCACTGCCAACCGTGGCTTTGTGCGCCTGCACGACGCTGCCGCCGCAGGCGAGCTGCCCACCCCCGCCGGAGATCCTGATGCGGCTGCCTCATGCCTTGCGCTTTCTGCCGTCGCCGGAACCGTTGCCGCCAACTACCAGACCTGCCACGAGGCAGCCGAGCAGCTGAGGGCGTTGCAGGAGTGGATTGGAGACATGTTCGAAACGCATGAATGAATGAGCAACATATTTGTTGGCTTGGTTGGCTGGTACTTTAACCATTCGCGGTGAAAGTAAGCGAAACGTGATAGTTGTTTCGATATGGCGCCTAAAATGTACGCAGTCGCTCTTTTCATACGCAAAAGGGTCTGATGCACACCGTCGCGCTCGGCGCTTTGCAGGAGGGAATCGGCCATGTGCCAGCATCGGATGAGGCAAGCTACGCGGCTTTGGCGCGCCTGCATGAGTGTGTGGCTGGCGCTGTTTGCACTGGCGTTCCTGCTGTTTGCGCCCGTGCTGCACGCGCAGGAAGCCGATTGCGCGGAAGTCAAGATCGTCATTGAGCAAAAGCTCTCGCTGGAGCGTCAGGCCTTTGATGCGCACATGGTCATCCGCAATGGTCTGGATGCCCCGCTCACCAACGTCAAGGTTGCGCTCTTTTCCAGGATCTGACCCGTCCTACCAGAGGTTGACACCTTTCACAGCACAGAAAGGAAATGTCAATGCAAACAAGGGTCAAACGCACGCAGCGCGATTACACGCTGGCTTTTAAATTGGGTAATTCCTAGCCTTTCCGGACCAGAATGGGTTTGATGTTCTGGATCGAAGTGT
>JAUMYI010000120.1 GCA_030528705.1 Comamonadaceae bacterium
GGCCCGCTTCGGGCTCTTGCGGCTGGGCCAGGCGCAGGTGCAGGATGTCCTGCGCGCGGCCCCGGAACACGGCCAGGGCGCGGTGCGAGGGCACTTTGGCAATCGGCTCGTCGTATTCGTGGTAGTCCTTGAACTTGGCGATTTCGGGGTCTTGCGGGTTTTTGCCCTCGATCAGGCGGCTGCTGAGCACGCCGCCTTCCCACAGCCATTGGCGCATGGCCTGCACCAGCGCGGCATCTTCCGCCCAACGCTCGGCCAGGATGTCGCGTGCGCCGTCGAGCGCCGCGGCCACAGTGGTGAAGTCGCTGCCGTCCTCGCCTTTTTCGGTTTTAACGTAGGGCTGCGCGGCCTCGGCGGGGGTGAGGCTCGGGTCGGCAAACAGCGCATCGGCCAGCGGCTCCAGCCCGGCTTCGCGCGCGATCTGGCCCTTGGTGCGGCGCTTGGGCTTGTAGGGCAGGTACAGGTCTTCCAGCTCCTGCTTGGTCTGCACCTGGGCGATGGCGGCAGCCAGTTGCGGCGTGAGCTTGCCTTGCTCCTCGATGCTCTTGAGCACCGCCTGGCGGCGATCCTCCAGCTCGCGCAGATAGCCCAGGCGCTCTTGCAGCGTGCGCAGTTGGGCATCGTCCAAAGCGCCGGTGGCTTCCTTGCGGTAGCGCGCAATGAAGGGCACGGTCGCGCCTTCGTCCAGCAGCTTGACGGCCGCTTGAACCTGGCGCGCGGCCGCGCCCAGCTCTTTTGCAATCAATTGCTCGATGGCCTGTTGGGTACTGGGGGCGATGGCTGCAGAAGACATGGCAAATCGGTCGGGGCATGTCGGCATGAAGCCGCATGCAAAGGCTTGAAGGAGCTGCTCAAAAAACGAAAAGCGCGTGAGTGTGCCATAAGGCCAGCGCCGCCCCAGCCCTGCTGGCCTGCCGCAGCCATCGCACGTTGGCATGGCCCAATGCCTGCACACATTGCGCAAGCAGCAAGCCGGCGGGGGAAATCCCACTGGCCTTGGCCTTGGCCTTGGCTCCTCACATCACCATTGAAGGAGTTTTCTCATATGCGTACCACATTGCTCTCCACCCTGATTGCTTCGGCCGTGGCGCTGCTGTGCGCCTGCGGCGGCGGCAGCGATCAGGGCCCCGGCCCTGGCGTCAATCCGGGCCCTGGCAGCCAGCAGCCTGGCAGGCCCGATGCCGATCTGATCACGGCCCAGCCACGCGTGCGGCTGGCGCTGCTGTGGGGCCCGCTGCGCCCGGTGAGCGAAGCGGCCCGCGTGCAGCAGGCCGGCTGCGTGGATGGCCCAAGCGGCACGGAGGGCGGCCCACTGCTGGGCCACACCCAGGCGCTGGCGCCGGCCCATGCCAGCGCCAGCGCCGCCTTGCTGACGCTGGAGCAAGGCGCCTGTGATCGGCAATGGCGCCTGCGGCGCCTGGATCTGGGCAACGGCCAGATGCACACCGTGTACACGGCGGCCCAGCCCGATTTTTCTGCGGCGCAGCCGCAGTCGCTGCTCTCGCCCAGCGCCGTGCTTGATCTGGGCCAGGGGCGCTACCTGATTGCCGATTCGGAGATTTTCACCGGCGGGCTGACCATCACCCGGCGCGACAAGCCCGGTTTTGGCAACGGCCTTTGGCTGCTGCACGCCAATGGCCAACTGCAGCAGTTGGCAGGCTTTGCCACGCCCAATCGCTCAGGCGCGCCGGGGCCGTTCCGGGATGGACAAGGGCCTGCGGCCAGTTTTTCGTCGCTGACGGCGCTGTGCGCCTCGCACGAGCCGCAGCACTTTTACGCGCTGGATGCCGGCGTGCTGCGCAGCATCGACCTCGATGGCCGGGTGACAACGCTGCGGCATGGGGCGGAGGGCCGGCAGTTGCATGGGCTGGTGTGCGGCGCGGCTGGGCAGGCGCTGGCCGCGCTGCGCCCGGAGGGCGATGCACCACAGCAGGTGGCGGCCGTGGAGCTGCCCAGCGGGCGGCAATACAGCCTGCCCAGGGCAGACTTTTCGTGGCTGGTGGCGCTGGCTGGCAATGGGCAGGCCTGGCGGCGCGACCCCGATCAGCCCGGCAAGCTGCAGCTGTACGACCTGCAGCGCGCGCAGCCGATCGAAGGCACGGCCGTGCATGCCCAGCACCCGCAACTGCAGGGCCTGGCATTCGCCGCAGGCGACGGCCAGACGCTGTACTACGCGGGCCGGCAGGCCCTGCTGCGCGTGCAGGCCGATTGAGCGGGCGCTGCGGGCACGCGGCAACGCGACAACGCGCGCCGCAGCCTGCGTGCATGCCAAGGCCCGCGCGCCTGCTCACTTTTTGCCCGCTCGCGCGGGCTTTTGTTTTGCACAGGCTCAGCCCTGCAGCACGCTGGCCAGGCGCTCGGCCCAGTGCTGCGCCAGGGCCGGATCCTGGGCTTCGACCATCAGGCGCAGCACCGGCTCGGTGCCGCTGGGGCGCACCAGCAGGCGGCCCTGGCCTTGCAGCGCGGCCTCGGCTTCGCGCATGGCGTTTTGGAAGGCCGCGTGCTGTTGCCAGGCATCGCGGTCGGCCAGGCGCACGTTGATCATGGTCTGCGGGAACAGTTGCACGCCCTGCAGCGCCTGGGCCACGCTTTGGCCGCTGCGCACCACTTGCTGCAGCACCTGCAGCGCGCTGATGATGCCATCGCCGGTGGTGTGCCGATCCAGTGCCAGCAGGTGGCCCGAACTCTCGCCGCCCAGCACCCAACCTTTGCGCTGCAGGGCCTCGATGACGTAGCGGTCGCCAACCTTGGCGCGCTGCATCGGGATGCCCAGGCGGGCAAAGGCCTGCTCGATGGCCAGGTTGGTCATCAGCGTGCCGACCACGCCCTGCACCGGCTCGCCGGCCTCCAGCCTGGCGCGCGCCATCAGGTACAGCAGCTCATCGCCATTGAACAGCCGCCCGCTGGCGTCAACCAATTGCAGGCGGTCGGCATCGCCATCGAGCGCAATGCCGTAGTCGGCACCGCTGGCGCGCACGCGCTCGATCAGCGCCTGCGGCGCGGTGGCGCCCACGTCCTGATTGATGTTGAAGCCATCGGGCTCTGCCCCCATGGCAATGACTTCGGCGCCCAGCTCGTGAAACACCTTGGGCGCGCACTGGTAGGCCGCGCCGTGGGCGGCATCGACCACCAGCTTCAGCCCTTTGAGGCTGAGCTCGGCGGGGAAGGTGCTTTTGCAGAACTCGATGTAGCGCCCGGCTGCATCGCTCATGCGCCGCGCCTTGCCCAGCGCGGCCGAGGGGGCCCACTGCGGCGGCAGGGCCAGGCCGCGCTCGACCTGCTCCTCCCACTCGTCGGGCAGCTTGCTGCCCTGGGCGCTGAAGAATTTGATGCCGTTGTCCTCGAAGGGGTTGTGGCTGGCGCTGATGACCACGCCCAGATCGGCGCGCACGGCGCGCGTCAGATAGGCCACGGCCGGGGTTGGGATGGGGCCCAGCAGCACCACGTCCACACCGGCGGAGTTGAAGCCCGATTCCAGCGCGCTTTCGAGCATGTAGCCGGAGATGCGCGTGTCCTTGCCGATGAGCACCGTCGCGGCGGCGTTGCCGGCCTTGAGCAGGCGGCCTACGGTGTGGCCCAGGTGCAGGATGAAGTCAGGGGTGATGGGGCTGCAGCCGACGGTGCCGCGAATGCCGTCGGTGCCGAAATACTGTTTGCTCATGCGCCGCTATTGTGGGGCAGGGTTTTGGCCTGCCAACGTCAGGCCAGAGGGCAGAAACCTTTGATTACGATTCTTGCTGCGGCCGCCCTGCCCCCTCCTCCCAAGCCTGGCCCTGAGCCTGCATGGCCTGCCAGACCTTGAGCGCATCGGCGGTGGCGGCCACGTCGTGCACGCGCACGATGCGCGCGCCGCGCTGCACGGCCAGCAGCGCGGCGGCCACGCTGGCGGCCTGGCGCTGGCCCACGTCACGGCCAGTCACCGCGCCCAGCGAGGATTTGCGCGACCAGCCCGCCAGCAACGGGTAGCCCAATTGCAGCAAGCGGGGCTGCTGCGCCAGCAGCGCGAAGTTCTGCGCCACGGTCTTGCCAAAGCCAATGCCGGGGTCGAGCACGATGCGCTCGGCAGCCACGCCGGCTTCGCGCAACGCCTGGGCGCGCTGGGCCAAAAAGCCCTGCACCGTGGCCAGGGCATCGCCGGCCAGCGGCTGGCGCTGCATGGTTTCGGGCTCGCCGTGCATGTGCATCAGGCACACGCCACAGCGCGGGTGCTCGGCCACGGCCTGCAGCGCGCCGGGCTGGCGCAGCGCCCAGATGTCGTTGACGATGTCCGCGCCCAGCGCCAGCGCCGCGCGCATGACCTCGGGCTTGTAGGTATCGACCGAGATGGGCACGCCCAGGCGAACGGCCTCGGCCAGCACGGGTTGCAGGCGGCGCAGCTCCTCATCCAGCGGCACGGCCGCGCTGCCCGGGCGCGAGGACTCGGCGCCAATGTCCAGAATGTCCGCCCCCTCCTCGATGAGCTGCTCGCAATGGCGCAGCGCGGCGCTGACGCTGGCATGCTGGCCGCCATCGGAAAAGGAATCGGGCGTGAGGTTGACGATGCCCATGAGCAGCGGGCGCTGCAGACTCAGCACATGGCGGGCGGTCTGCCAGATGGCTGGTGCGCCCGATTGGGCGCTGGCCTGATGGGCAGCCTGGCTGGTGGGGTAATGGCTGGCCTGCGGGCTGGCTAGGGCGCGGGGCTGCTGATGAGGCTGAGGGCTGGGGGCGCTGTTGGGCATGGGGGTGCTGCTCCATGACGCAGCGGGGCGCCCCAGCGACGGTGGCTGAGCCATCGCCGGGGCGCCCCGCTTCAGGGAAGGCCCGCACGAATCACGGATGGGATTCGTGCAGAGCTTGGCTAGGCCGCAGTCGGCGCCGGGTCGGAGTCCACGGCCGCGCCGCCGCCGCCGGTATTGCTGCCATTGCCGCTGTCGATCGAGGGCTGCTTCTTGGGCACCCAGTCCTTGGGCGGTGTGGGCGGCTTGCCAGCCATGATCTCGTCGAGCTGCGCGGAGTCGATGGTCTCCCACTCCAGCAGGGCCTTGGCCATGGCGTGCATCTTGTCCTTGTTTTCCTCGATCAGGCGGCGCGCCAGCGCGTACTGCTCGTCGATGATGCGGCGCACTTCCTTGTCGACCTTTTGCATGGTCGCCTCGCTGACGTTGGTGGTCTTGGTCACCGAGCGGCCCAGGAAGACCTCGCCCTCGTTTTCGGCATAGACCATCGGGCCCAGCTCGTCGGACATGCCATAGCGCGTGACCATGTCGCGCGCCAGCTGCGTGGCCTTGTTGAAGTCGTCCGAGGCGCCGGTGGTCATCTGGTTCATGAACACCTCCTCGGCGATGCGGCCGCCAAACAGCATGGAGATGCGCGCCAGCGCCCATTCCTTGTCGTAGCCGTAACGATCCTTCTCGGGCAGGGTAAACGTCACGCCCAGGGCGCGGCCACGCGGCACGATGGTGACCTTGTGCACCGGGTCGGACTTGGGCAGCAGGCGGCCGATCAGCGCGTGGCCGGCCTCGTGGTAGGCGGTGTTTTTCAGCTCCTCGGGGTCCATCACGGCCGAGCGGCGCTCGGGGCCCATGAAGATCTTGTCCTTGGCGGCCTCGAAGTCCTGCATTTCCACCACGCGCGCATTGCGGCGCGCGGCCATCAGCGCGGCCTCGTTGCAGAGGTTGGCCAGATCGGCGCCGGACATGCCGGGCGTGCCCCGGGCGATGACGTTGGCGTCCACGTCCGCGCCCACGGGGATCTTGCGCATGTGCACGTTCAGGATTTGCTCGCGGCCCTTGACGTCGGGCAGCGAGACGTACACCTGGCGGTCAAAGCGCCCAGGGCGCAGCAGCGCCGAATCCAGAATGTCCGGGCGGTTGGTGGCGGCCACCACGATCACGCCCAGGTTGGTCTCGAAGCCGTCCATCTCCACCAGCATCTGGTTGAGGGTTTGCTCGCGCTCGTCGTTGCCGCCGCCCAGGCCAGCGCCGCGCTGGCGGCCCACGGCGTCGATCTCGTCGATGAAGATGATGCAGGGCGCGTTCTTCTTGGCGTTCTCGAACATGTCGCGCACGCGGGCCGCGCCCACGCCGACGAACATTTCCACGAAGTCCGAGCCGCTGATGGAGAAGAAGGGCACCTTGGCCTCGCCGGCGATGGACTTGGCCAGCAGCGTCTTGCCGGTGCCCGGCGGGCCCACCAGCAGCAGGCCGCGCGGGATGCGCCCGCCCAGGCGCTGGAACTTCTGCGGATCGCGCAGGAAGTCCACCACCTCCTTGACTTCTTCCTTGGCCTCGTCGGCGCCGGCCACGTCAGCAAAGGTCACGGTGTTGTTGCTCTCATCGAGCATGCGCGCCTTGCTCTTGCCGAAGCTGAAGGCCCCGCCCTTGCCGCCGCCTTGCATCTGGCGCATGAAGTAGATCCACACGCCGATCAGAATCAGCATCGGCCCCCAGCTGATGAGCAGCGAGCCCAGCAGCGAGCGTTGCTCGCGCTCCTTGAGGTTGAGCTTGACGTTGCTGTTGAGCAGGTCGTCAAACAGGCCGCGGTCGGCCATGGAGCCGGTGGTGCGGATGCGCCGGTCATCATTGCGGATGGCCAGGATGTCGAAGCTGCCCGTGCCCGTGTCCTGCACGTTCACCTCGCGCACCTCGCCGTTTTGCACGGCGGCGATGAAGTCGGAGTACGCCACCGGCGTTGCCCCGGCGCCTGGGCCCGCATCAAAGCGTTTGAATACGGTGAACAAAACGACGAGCAGCACCAGCCACATCGCCACTTTGGAAATCCATTGATTGTTCAAGCCACTGCTCCTGAGTACTGAGTAATCGTGTCGCTGCCGCCATCGGGCCAGCCACCCAGGCCTGGCGGCGCTGAGCGCCTGGGTAGGAAAAAGAGATTGAAGAAAAGCAAAAGGCGCGCTGATGTGCCCTTTGCCAGGCCATGCCAGGCGCTGCCAGCCAGCCGGTGTGTGTGCCCCGCAGGCATATCTGCACACCGGGGCTGGCTGCCGCGTCGTGCCTCAGCCAGCGCCTATGTGCGGGGCATTCTATGCTTTTCAAGCCGTACAGCCAGGTGAAGGGTTACTGCGCCGCAGGGGGTTTGCAAGGCTGGTTTCTGAGCCTTCGGACACGC
>JAUMYI010000121.1 GCA_030528705.1 Comamonadaceae bacterium
TTTTCGCCTTGCAGCTGCGGCTTTTGCCTCGAAAACCGCTTCGCAAACCAAATCTCAACAACCCCTGGCGGCAAAATCGCCGATCCACTTCCCAAACCCAGGTCTGCCTGTCATGTCGACACCCCCCCTGTTCCCGGCCTGGCGTGGCCCAATGTGGGCCTTGCCAGCACTGCTGGCCGCGCTGAGCGTTCTTGGCCCATTTGCCATCGACACCTACCTGCCTGCATTTGAAGGCATTGCCGTGTCGCTTGATACGTCCAAAGCCCATCTACAGCACACATTGGCAGCTTATTTGCTCGCTTTTGCAGTCATGAACCTGTTTCATGGTGCCCTGGCCGACAGTTTCGGGCGCCGACCGGTGGTGCTGTGGGGTGTGGCGGCCTTTGCCCTGGCCTCTGCCGGCTGCGCCCTGGCGCAGTCGCTGGAGCAGCTGGTGTTCTGCCGCGCGCTGCAAGGGCTTTCTTCGGGGGCCAGCATGGTGGTGTCGCGGGCCATCATCCGCGATGTGTTTCCGCCCGCGCAGGCGCAAAAGGTGATGAGCCGCGTCACGCTGTACTTCGGGCTGGCGCCAGCCATTGCGCCCATCATCGGCGGCTGGCTTTACACCTGGGCGGGCTGGGAGAGCATTTTTTGGTTCATCGCCCTGCTCAGCGCCGGGCTGTGGTGGCTGAACTGGCAGGTGCTGCCCGAAACCCTGGAGCCGCAGGCCCGCCAGCCGTTTGCGCTGCGCTCTCTGCTGGCCGGCTATTTTTCCCTGGGCCGCAGCGCGCGCTTTCTGCTGTTGGCCATCAGCAGCGCCCTGCCCTTCAACAGCATGTTCATCTATATCTTGGCAGCGCCGGAGTTCTTGGGCCAGCACTTGAAACTGGCGCCCACGCAGTTTTTTTGGATGTTTCTCTGCACCATCGGCGGCATCATGGGCGGTGCCATTGCCAGCGGGCGCATGGCTGGCATCATGCCGCCCAAACGCCAAATTCGCCACGGCTTTCTCATCATGGCCGTCGCCGTGCTGCTGAACATATTGCTGACCAGACTGAACATGGCGCTCGGCCAGCTCCAGCCCCTGGCGCTGATCCCGCCGCTGGCCTTGATTTCTTTTGGCTGGGCCATCGTCATGCCGCCAGTGACTTTGCTAGTGCTGGACATCAACCCCATGCGCAGAGGCATGGCCGCATCCATGCAGGCCTGCCTGGCGTCTGCAGCCAATGGGCTGGTCGCCGCGCTGGTCGTGCCACAGGTCATGCATTCGCCCATGGCCATTGCGCTGGCCTCTGCCGCATTTTGGTGGGTAGGCATGCTGGCTTGGCTGTTCCTGCACCACCGCTGGCCCGACATCGGCCGGCACACCGACGCCACCTGAGCATGTGCGGCCGGCCTTGCACCACAACGGCTGCACCCAAGGGCATTGGGGTAATCGGGCATAGGCAATATCTTGCACAACTGTTATATTTTGCAGTGCACAAAATTCTTTCTTCCAACCATGCTCTACCAGATCTACGAAGCGCAGCGCTCACTTTCCGAGCCCTTTGCCGACTTTGCCAAAGCGGCATCCAAGATGTTTTCCAGCCCTTCGCTGCCGTTTGCCAGCCTGCCTTTGGCGCAGCGCGTCTCTGCCGCCTACGACCTGCTCTACCGTCTGGGCAAGGATTACGTCAAGCCGGAGTTCGCCATCGAAACCGTTGATTTCGATGGCGTCAACGTCGCCATCCATGAGCGCGTGGAGATCGACAAGCCCTTTTGCCGCCTGCTGCGCTTCAAACGCTTCTCCGACAACCCCGCCACGCTGGAGAAAATGCTGGGCCAGCCCGTAGTGCTGATCGTCGCGCCGCTGTCTGGCCACTATGCCACCTTGCTGCGCGAGACGGTGCGCACCATGCTCACCGGCCACAAGGTGTACATCACGGATTGGAAAAACGCCCGCATGGTGCCCACCAGCGAAGGCGATTTTCATCTGGATGACTACGTCAACTACGTGCAGGAGTTCATCCGCTACCTGCAAAAGCAGTATGGCAACTGCCACGTAGTCAGCGTCTGCCAGCCGACGGTGCCCGTGCTGGCGGCCGTCTCGCTGATGGCCAGCCGCAAAGAGTTGCTGCCTCTGTCGATGGTGATGATGGGCGGCCCCATTGATGCACGCAAAACCCCAACATCCGTCAACGATCTGGCCGTCAAGCGCAGCTTCGAATGGTTTGAAAACAACCTCATCTACCGCGTGCCCTACGGCTACCCAGGCGAAGGGCGCCGCGTCTACCCCGGCTTTCTGCAGTATTCGGGCTTTGTGGCGATGAACCCGGATCGCCACGCCAGCAGCTATTACGACTACTTCCGCAACCTCATCAAGGGCGATGAAGACGCCACAGAGCACCACCGCAAGTTCTACGACGAGTACAACGCGGTGCTGGACATGGACGCCAACTACTACCTGGAAACCATCGACACCGTGTTCCAGCGTTTCAAACTCGTACACGGCACTTGGGAAGTGCGCAACCCTGAAGGGCAGCTTGAACTCGTGCGCCCGCAAGACATCCAGAACGTGGGCCTGCTGACCGTGGAGGGCGAGCTCGACGACATCGCCGGCAGTGGTCAGACACAGGCCGCGCACCAGCTGTGCGAAAACATTGACGAGTCACAACGCGCGCACCTGGACGTGTTGGGCGCCGGCCATTACGGCATCTTCAGCGGCAGCCGCTGGCGCAAAATCGTCTACCCAGCCATCCGAGACTTCATCGGGCGCTTCCAACCTGCTCTGCCAGCGGCGGCCAAGGCCGCAGTGCAACAGGCCGCCGCCGCCACTGCCACAGGCGATGCGCTGGCTGCCGCCAGCAATGAAGAAGCAGCCCAGGCCCAGGGCTCGGTTGCCGCTGCACCTGCCAAACCTGCCGCAGCCAAGCCTGCTGCCAAGTCTGCTGCCAAAGCGCCACCCAAGGCGCCGTGGCCGGAGCACAAAGCCAAGGCTGCCGACGCCAAGGCCAGCCGCAGCGCATCCACCGGCAGCAAAAAAGCCGGTGCGTCCAACGGCAAATCCAATGGCTCGCGCTGATTGACACCCCAAACAGCGCCGCATGGCATGCGGGCCTGCGCTCGGCGCACGGCCAGGCCCGCAGCCTTGCTTTTCAAGGCCTGTTGCAACACAGTGCTTTGCCAGCCGCCTCTTGCCCTGTTTCAAGCCATGTCCCAATGCACCCGCACCCTGCAGGCAGAGCAGCTGGATGCGGCTTTGCCGCAAACGCAATGCACCCGTTGCGGCTATCCCGATTGCCAGTCCTACGCCCACGCCATCGCCTTTGAGCAAGCCCCCATCAACCAATGCCCGCCTGGCGGGCAAGCGGGCGTGCGCAAGCTGGCCGAGATCACGGGGCGCCCGGTCTGGCCATTGAGCGCAGCACACGGCGAGGAAAGCGCCCGCGCCATGGCCATCATCGACGAGCAATGGTGCATTGGCTGCACGCTGTGCCTCAAAGCCTGCCCCGTCGATGCCATCATCGGCGCCAACAAGCGCATGCACACCGTGCTGGAGTCCGCCTGCACCGGCTGCGCGCTATGCATACCCGTCTGCCCGGTGGATTGCATCCACATGCAGCCCATCACCGGCCAGGCCACCGGCTGGGCTGCGTGGAGCCCAGCCCAGGCCGCGCAAGCGCGCGCCCGCTATCGGCGCCACATGCAGCGGCAGGCAGGCCGCGCCGCCGCCGGCCCCGGCAACGCCGCCAAGCCACAGGCTCACCATCAGGCGCAACAAGGGCCAGCGCCTGGGGCCAAACAAGCCATGGCCTCGCACGCCAGCCCGCTCCAGGCAGCGGGCGCTGCGCCCACACAGGCCGAAAAACACCAAATCCTGGCAGCCGTGTTGGCCAAAGCACAAGCCAAGCGGCGTGCGCAGTAATATGCGCCGCTTTTTCCACCTTGCATGCAAAACGTCTTTTGTATGACGCCATCTTGGTTGAAAGCATGGCTCGCGGCTTTGTGCATTGGCACGGCCTGGGTTGCAGCGCAGGCCCAGCAGCGCCCAACCGCTGCAGGCGCAGCGCACAGCCAGCCTGCTGTGACTGCCACACACACTGAAAAACCACAATCCAGCTCGACCGCGCGGGCACAAACGCCCCAGGCCCAGCCGCCATCGGCGCCCACGCTGCATGCGCAGCAGCCCAGCGCCCACACTGGGCCGGTGCTGCTGCGCATCCAGACGCCCTGGCACGACACGCTGGGCCTGACCGAGCAAGATCTGCTGGCCCTGCCGCAAACCGAAGTGCGCACCAGCACCCCTTGGACGGACGGGACGCGCAGTTTCCGGGGCCCGCTGCTGCGCGATGTACTCAAACTCGCCGGTCGTGAGCGCGACGTTCAGAATACAAGCCTGCTGGCCAAATCCCTCAACGACTACCATGTGCACATCCCAGCCAGTGATGCCTGGAAGTGGGATGTGATCATTGCCTTGCGCATGAACGGCCACCCCCTGTCACGGCGCGATAAAGGCCCGCTGTGGATCATTTATCCACGCGACTCGCACGCAGAGCTCAAACGCCCCCATTACGACCACCGCTGGCCCTGGCAACTGCACTTCATCGAGCTCTACGAGCTCCCCTAGCCCCCGCCGGCTCGCCCCCCTTCAAACACACCACAACAGCCATGTTCACAGCCCAGCAATGACGCGCTCTCCACGTCCATTCCCACCGCCGCCCCAGCTGTGGCGCCTGGCCTTGGCGGGCATGATCGCTCTGGCAATCACACTGCTGTATTTGCTGATCCAGATCTTGCTGATGCAGCAAACACACATCCAGCGCACTGGCGAGCGCGTTCTGTGGGACATCACACAGGCTGAACGCGAGACGCTGCGCATGCAGCACAGCTTGCAGCAATGGCAAAGCGGCGCGTTGGACAACGACACCATGGCCTTGCGCTACGACCTCTGGCAAAGCCGCATTCAACTGCTGCGCGATGGGCCGCAATGGCGCAACCTGCACGCCATGGGGCTGGCGCCAGTGCTGCATGACGTATTCAGCCAAGCCCTGAACGGGCCAGCGCGGGCTGCCTCAGCCCACGCATCCCCCATGCCCATGGTCATGCCAAGCCCGGCTTTGCTCAACAACCTGTCGGAAAAGCTGCGAGCCGCAAGCAGCCAAATTTCAACCACCGAGCGTGTCGAATACGATCAGGCGCTGGCCCGCCAGCACCAACTCATCCGCGCGGCCCTGTTGGCCCTGCTGCTGCTGATCGTGTGCATTGGGGCGCTGCTGCTGATGCTGTTGCGCCAGCTGCAACAGCGAGAGCGCCACACATCCTTGCTGAAAGAGCAGCGCCGACTGCTGCAAAGCGACATCGCCGCGCTGCAAGCCGCCCACCGCGCGCACGCCCTGTACCGCTACTTCGTGGCCCTGCTCTCGCAACAAATGCGCGCGCCGCTGCTGGAGATCAACACCCACATGCAGCGCCTCAAGCATGGCATACAGCGGCACCCATCCAACCTTCCCGGTCAGGGCAATGATCTGGCCCCCTTGCTTGAGCGCAAGAGCCGCCACATCCGCGAAGCCACCCTGCGCGTGCACAACCTGATCACCAGCGTGCTGAGCAGACTGCATGTCGAAAACGGCCAGCTGCGCGCCAACCGCCTGCCCTGCAGCCTGTATGTGCTTGCGCAGCAATGCTGCGGACGCATCCGCACCCTCTATCCTGGGCGGATACTGCATCTGCGCATCCAGGACGCCGACCAAGACGGTGCAGACGGCAACCCAGACCCCGCAGCGCAGAGCCGGCCACTGACGCTGAGGACATACCGCAGCACCTTCGACGTGCGCCAGGCACGTCTGGCCAACCTACCCGCCTTTGCGTTGCTAGCCGATCCGGCCCTGTTGGAGCAACTCATCCTGAACGTGCTGGAAAACGCCTGCCGCTACACCCCACTGGATCGCCCCATTGAAATGAGCCTGTCCAGCACCCGCAACGCGCTGGAGCTGCGCGTGCGCGACTGGGGCCAAGGCCTGAGTGAAGCGCAAATTGCCACCCTGCTGCCAGATGGCCCGGACGACATCGAAGCCATTCTGACCAACGAAAAAGGCCTGGGCTTGCAAGCGGCGCAAGCCATCGCCCAACTGCACGGCGGCACGCTGAGCGTCACCTCCGCACAGCCGCAGGGCTTGTGCGTCACACTGCTTCTGCCGCGCTAGGGGTGGTTGAGATTGGGTTTGCGCTGCAACCATAGTTGCAGTTGCAGCTCCAGCCGCGCCTTGGCCGGAGGCAAAGGCAGCAATGGCCAGGCCGGCGCAGGCCCTGGCACCACGGCCGCAGCAGTGCAGCGGCTGGTCACGGCCACGGCCACCCCAGCCTCGCGCTGGGCCTCGCGCAGGGCTGCGTGCAAGCCGTGATGCAGCGTGCCATTGCCCGTGCCAGCCACCAGCAGGCCGTCAAAGCCAGCCGCCACCAAGGCCCGCACCTGGCGCGCCTCAAACCCCGCATGGCTGCTCAGCCAGGCCACGGCAGGCGGCGGCGTCCGCGTCGCATCTGCCTGCAGCAGCGCCTGGTAGTGGCCCGGCGCCCACAACTCGGCCCACAGCCCAGCCCCCTGATTGCCGCCCGGCAGCGGCCCAGCCGGGCACCAGGCTCTGGCCGGGCGCACTTGCCCCTGCTCCACCCAGGCCAGCGGGCCGGCCGCGCCGGCGCTGAAGGCCGGCACGTGGTAGGGCTGCACTTTCTGCACCGTCAGCGCATCGAACACGCAGCCCGCAGCCACCGTCAGCACCTGGCAGCCTGCGCCTGCGCGCACCAGCCCGGCCTGCACGGCAGACAGCGCCAGAGCGCAGGCGTCATACAGGTTCTGCGGCCCGTCAGCGCCCAATGCGCCAGCCGGGCGCATGGCGCTGACCAACACCACCGGCTTGCCCACAGCAGGCAGGCAGCGGTGCAAAAACCAGGCCGTTTCCTCCAGCGTGTCCGTGCCGTGCGTCAGCACCACGCCCTGCACCTGCGGCTGCGCCAGCGCGGCGGCCGTGGCCTGGGCGATGTGCAGCCAATCGCCGGCATCCAGATCCTTGCTGTCCTTTTGCAGGATTTGCTCGGCATGCAGCTGC
>JAUMYI010000122.1 GCA_030528705.1 Comamonadaceae bacterium
GATGTCGCAGAACTGGCGGGGGGTGGCGTCGCCACGGGTGGAGAGGTAGTTCATGCTTGCAGGCAGCAAATGAGGATGAGGGAATGTGGCAGGCAGTGCTCAGGACGGAGCGATCACACTGAGGATGGGAAAGTAGCTGCGCACCCGTGTGGCATCGCGCGTGAGCAGGATGGCGCCTTCCGTTTGGGCATGTGCAGCAATGAAAAAGTCGGGCAAAGTGGCGGTGCGCGAGCCGCCTCGCTGACGGTAAGTCTGGTGCGCCCGTGAGGCCAGAAAGGCCGCAGCCAGAGGGAGGTCACGCACGCCAATGCCTAGTTCGTGTAGAAATGCATCGAGCAGGTCGGCACTGGGGAAGGAGCGGGCAATCTCTGCATACACCAGCGCGTTGATGGCCAGCGCGTCGCGAGCAGCAGCTTGCAACAGTTGCTGCTCGCTCCAGTCGGCCCAAATGCCGCCAGGCTCCAGCAGATCAATGAGGACGTTGGAATCAATGAAGATCACGGGCAGTTCCAATCGTCGCCGCGCGTCTCGCGCATGATGGCTTCGGTGCTCTGGCCTGCTATGCCCTTGCCGCGCCAGCGCTTCAAGGCCGATTGCATGCTCGTGGCATGGAATGGCCGCTCTTGCCGGGCTGCTGCGGGCGATGTCTGCGCATCCAACGCCACCACGCGCACCACGGGCTTGCCGCGCTGCGTGACGGTTTGCGGGCCTTCGCGCAAGGCGCGTTCGATCACTTCGCCAAAGCGGCTCTGGGCTTCTTGCACTGGCCAGGTAGTGCTCATGGGCGGCTCCTTGCTGTTGAAGAAAGATTTGCACGAATCGCGGCGCATGCGTGGCTGCGGATTCGTGCAGACCTTCCTGAACGGAATGGGGCAAATTCTAGAGCGTGTGATGCACTTTGCGCCCCACACTCTGGCCAGTGAATCTGGCGCACTGCGCGCGCGATGGCCGACTGGCCGCGTTGGTTTTGGCCTGCCTCCACCCTGGCTTGCCCGATGATTGCCCCATGACCCAGATCCTGCTCTACGCCTTCATGTATCTGTTCGCCGCCGTGGCTGCGGTGCTGGTTTCCAAGCGTTTCGGTTTGGGCTCGGTGCTGGGCTATCTGGTGGCGGGCATCGCCATTGGCCCGGTGCTGGGGCTGGTGGGCAAGGAGGTGGAAAGCATCCAGCAGGTGGCCGAGTTCGGCGTGGTGATGATGCTGTTTCTGGTCGGGCTGGAGCTGGCGCCCAACAAGCTTTGGGCCTTGCGCAACAAGCTGCTGGGCTTGGGCGGCCTGCAGGTGGGGCTGACGGCGGCCTTGATTGCCGCCGTGGCGATGCTGCTGGGGCAGAGCTGGCAGATCGGCGTGGCCGCTGGCTGCATTCTGGCGCTGTCGTCCACCGCCATCGTGCTGCAAACCCTGGGCGAGAAGGGCCTGCTGCCCAGCCAGGGCGGGCAGGCCAGCTTCATGGTGCTGCTGTTTCAGGACGTGGCGGCGATCCCGATGCTGGCGCTGCTGCCGCTGCTGGGCGCGGCCGGCGCTGCGGCCAAGGCCGAGGGCGTGGATCACTCCATCAATTTGCTGGCCGGCGAGCCGGTCTGGCTGCAGGCGCTGGCCACGGCGCTGGTGCTGCTGGCGATCGTGCTGGGCGTGCGCCGCATCGTGCCGCCGGCCTTGCGCCACATTGGCCGCACCGGGCTGCGCGAGATGTTCACCATTTTCACGCTGATGCTGGTGGTGGGCATTGCCGAGCTGATGTCGGTCATTGGCCTCTCGCCCGCGCTGGGCACCTTCATTGCCGGGGTGGCGCTGGCCGAGAGCGCCTACCGGCACGAGCTGCAAAGCCACCTGGAGCCGTTCAAGGGCTTGCTGCTGGGGCTGTTTTTCATCACCGTGGGCGCGGGCATCAGCTTTCGCTTGCTGGAGGCGGAGCTGTGGCTGATTCTGGGCCTGACGCTGGGCCTGTTGCTGTTGAAAATGCTGGTGCTGTATGGGCTGGGCCGGGTATTTCGCCTGCCCCGGGCGGCCAATACGCTGTTCGTCTTCAGTCTGGCGCAGGCCGGCGAATTCGGCTTCGTACTGCTGTCGATCAGCAAGCAAAGCCATTTGCTGCCGCCGCTGATTGCAGATCGCCTGCTGCTGGTGATCGCGCTGTCGATGCTGGCTACGCCGCTGCTGTTTTTGCTCTATGACTGGGTGGTCGCGCGCGCCGAGCAAGCCGAGGGCGCGCCAGAGCGCCCGCACGACGAGATCGGCGCAGGCAAGCCCATCATCTTGCTTGGCCACGGCCGCTTCGGGGTGCAGATCAACAGCATGCTGGCCGCCTGCGGCTTTCACTCGACGGTGATCGACTACCACGCCGAAACCGTCGAGGGCCTGACCCGCTTTGGCCTGAAGACCTATTACGGCGATGCCAACCGCCCCGAACTGCTGGCCTCGGCCGGGCTGCACGAGGCCAAGCTGTTGATCGTGGCCATCGACGATCAGCGCCGCGCGCTGGAGATCATCCAGTTCGTGCGGCGCCACTATCCCAAGCTGCCCATCATTGCCCGCGCCTACGACCAGAGCAATGGCTACGAGCTGCACCGCGCCGGGGCCGATCACGTGATTCGCGAAACTTTCGACGCCGCCATGCGCAGCGCGCGGCTGGCACTGGAAGCCTTGGGCATCGAGCCGGCCAAGGCGCGCGAGCTGGCCGAGCTCTACACCGAGCGCAGCGAGCACCGGTTGCAAGTGCTGGCCGAAATGCACGACCCCGAGTTGCCGGCCTATGCCAATGAGGCGCTGACGGCGCGGTTGCGCGAAATGGAAGCGCAAACCGCGTTACTGATGCAGCAGGTGCTGCATGCCAGTGCGGCGCAAGCCGAACCCCGCAGCGATCCGGGCTGAGCCCGCTCGAGCTGGGCAGCGGCGCTGGCACAATGTCCGGCTGTTGTTCGCCCGGCCTGTGTGGGCGGCTGGCCCGGCGGCATTGCCCAGGCCATGAGGAGGAGCACGAGGCCATGGCCTTGATTGAGATCGACCAACTGGTCTTCGAATACCCTGGGCACCGCGCGCTCGATGGCGTCAGCCTGCGCCTGGAGCGCGGCAGCGTCACGGCGCTGGTGGGGCCCAACGGGGCAGGCAAATCCACGCTGCTGCGCTGCATGGCCGGGCTGGAGAGGCCGCTGTCCGGACAGATCCGCATCGATGGCGTTTCGGTGATCGATGCGCCGCGCCAGGTGCACCGCAAGCTGGGCTATCTCTCGGACTTCTTCGGCCTGTACGAAGGCCTGCGCGTGCGGCAATGCCTGGCCTATGCCGCGCTGGCCGTGGGGGTGGCGCGGCAGCAGCTGCCCGAACGCGTGGCGCAGGTGGCGCAGGCCATGGACTTGACGGCGCTGCTGCAGCGCCGCCCAAGCGAGCTCTCGCGCGGGCAGCGCCAGCGCCTGGCCATCGGCCAGGCCATCATCCACAGCCCGCAGGTGCTGTTACTCGACGAGCCGGCCAGTGGCCTGGACCCGCAGGCGCGCAGCAGTCTGGCGGCGCTGTTTCGCCGCCTGCAGGCGCAGGGCATGACGCTGCTGGTCTCCAGCCACATCCTGAGCGAGCTGGACGAGTACAGCACCCACATCCTCAGCATCCGCCAGGGCCGCATCGTCAGCCATGAGGATTTGCGCGCCAGCGCGCACTGGCCCCAGCCTGCCGGGCCGGGCGAGCCGGGTGCGGACGGGGCTGCGGCCCTGCCAGGGCCAGCGGCCACAGATGCGCCGCTGCGCCAGCAGCTTCCCCCGCATCTGTATCCGTACTTGCTGGAGCTGGCCTGCGCGCCCGGCCAGGAGCAGGCCCTGCAGGCCCGCCTCGAAACCGCCTGGGCCCAGCTGCCGCACAGCCAGGGCCTGCCGCCGCCAGCGCGCCATGCCCCGGCATCGCCGCCATCAGCCTTGCCGCCATCGCCGGCAGGGCCGGCCCACTTGGCCCCCAATGGCGCAGAGCCTGCGGCCAGCCTGCAATGGCAGCTCTGGCTGCCCGCCGCAGCGGCCGCGCGCGCCCAGCTCGTGCAGCAGCTGGTGGCCGCAGGCCTGCCGCTGGCCGGGCTGTGGCCGCTGCGCCAGCGCTTGCAGGAGCGTTACGCGCGCAGCTTGCAAACCGAGCCGCCCAGCGAGCGGCCGACCGATCAGCCCCCACATGCAGGAGAGCGCCCATGATGCTTGGCAACCCTGAATTCCAACGCCAGCTCTGGCTGCGCTGGGGGCCTTGGCATGGGCTGTGGCTGCTGCTGTTCGTGGCCCTGGCGGCGCTGGGGGTGGCTGCGCTGTCCGCCCCGGACGTGCGCCTGCGCAACGTGCTGGGCGTGGCCTTGCTCACCATGTGCCTGGCGCCGGTGTTCCCCGGGGCCAGCACGGCGGGCAGGAGTCTGCAGGAAGAGCTGGCGCAGAACACCTGGGATTGGCAGCGCCTGAGCGCGCTGGGCCCCTGGCAAATGGCCTGGGGCAAGCTGCTGGGCAGCACGCTGCCCATGTGGCTGCTGGCGTTGACGTGCGCCGCGCTGGCGCAGGCGCTGGCCTGGTTCGGGCGCTGGCGCCTGGCCAGCCCGCCGGGCGAGGGGGGCGCACAGGCGTCGCTGCTGGCCGAGCCGCTGCTGGCGCGTGCGCACCTGGCCGAGCTGGTCTGGCTGGTGCCCAAGCTGGCCCTGCTGGTCCTGTTGTGGGGCCTGGCGCTGCAGGCCTTTGCCATGGCCAGCGCGCCGATGAAGATTGGCACCGAACGCCAGCGCCGCAATCAACCTGGCGTGCGCGTGGCCGTGTTGGTCATGCTGGCCGGGATGCTGTTCTCGACCTTGCAGCAAGAGCAGATACTGGATTTCGACACTCTGCGCTGGTGGGGCCAGCCGCTGGGCTTTTTCGAGCTGGGCTGGCTGTTTGGCCTGGCCGCGCTGGGCCTGAACCTGCTGGCCCTGTGGCGCACCATGGGCATGCGCCTGGATGTGCCGGCGCTGCCCTGGGCCATGCCGCTGGGCTGCATGGCGGCTGCCGCCATGCTGGCCGGCCTGTGGCCGCACGCGCCGGGCGCGCCGGGTGCCCGGCGCTGGCTGATCCTGACGGCATACCTGGCCCTGGGTTGCAGCCTGCTGACCTGCCTGAGCCAGCGCGAGACGGCCTTTGCGCAATGGCGCCGCGTGCAGGCCTGCTGGGGCCAGCGGCGCTGGCGGGCCGGCTTGCAGGCCATGCCCTTATGGCCGGTGAGCTGGTGCCTGGCCGCCGCGGCGACGCTGGCCCTGCTGCTGTGGCCAGCCACCGGCGCGGGGTCCGGCACATTCCAGCGCGCGCTGCCCTTGCTGCTGCTGGCGCTGCTGCGCGATGCCGGCTTCGTCCTGCTGTGGGCCTTGCAGCCCATCGGGGAGCGGCGCCTGGGCCTGGCGCTGAGCTTTGGCTGGGTGGCGCTGGGCATCATGCTGCCCCTGATGCTGCTGGGCGCGGGGAACTTGCCGCTGGCGCTGGCCGTGCAGCCCTGGCTGGCGCCATTCATGCCGCCGCTGCGGCTCGATGCGCTGCACTGGCTGGCGCTGGCCCTGCAGCTGGGCGGCATGGCGCTGCTGCTCTGGCGCGCCTGGCGCCAGCGCGTGGCGCAGTTGGAAATGGCCGGGCGGCAGCCGCGAGCTTGAAGCCAGGGCCTGCTGGCCAAGCCGCTCAGGCGCGTGGATGCAAGCTGCGGAAGGTGCGAAACGTCAGGTTCACGCGCGGCGCATGCACCCGCGCGGACTTCATCAACGCGTGTTGCCAGTGCGTTTGCGTGGCGCCGCGCATCACGATCAGCTGGCCGTGTTGCAGCCGCATCTGGCGCTTCTCGCCGCTGCGCCGGTGGCGCAAGGCGAACGTGCGCGCCGCGCCGAAGCTCAGCGAGGCAATCACCGTCTCCGGCCCCAGCTCGGTTTCGTCATCGCTGTGCCAGGCCATGCCTTGCGAGCCGTCGGCGTAGAGATTCAGCAGGCAGGCATTGAAGCGCGTCGGGCTGATCGCGGCGATGCGTTCTTCCACCCGCGCCTTGATCGCCAGCAGCGCATCCGTCCACGGCAGCGCGGTGCGGGTGACGCCGGAATAGCGGTAGTCGAAGGCCGCATCGCCATACCAGGCCACCTGCCGCGCGGTGACGATGCGCCTGCCGCAGATCACCGCCTCGTCATGCCGCCAGGCGATTTCATCGAGCAGATGGCGCAAGAGGCCATCGGCCTCATCCGGCGCAAACACCGCGCCGTAATCATTGACGATGCCATCGAAGGGCAGCAGGTTGGCCGCCGGATCGGGCGCGCTGGAAAACAGGTCAGGCGTGTTCATGCGGCACTCGCGCTACCGGCCCTTGCGCATGATGCGCTGCGCCAGCGCGGGCGAGAGGCGCTGAATCAGCGCCAACAGCCGGGTCTTGCCCGCCAGCACTTCATGGCGGTTCGCAACGAAGGCGCGCCAGAACTCGGCGGCCAATGCATCGGGGCTGATCTTGCCCTGGCCTCGGCCTTGGGTCATGGCGGTATCGACCAGCGGCGGCAAGAGCTCGAACACCTGCACCGGCGTGCCCTCCAGCTGCCAGCGCAGGGTTTGCGAAAAGCTGTGCAGCGCGGCCTTGCTGGCGCAATAGATGCTGGCCGCTTCCTTGGGCACGATTGCCAAACCCGAGGAGACATGGACGACGGCCGCCTGCCGCTGGCGCAGCAGCGCGGGCAGAAACGCATGGGTCAGCAGCACCGGCGCGGCCAGATTGGTTTCCAGCTCGTGGCGGATGTCGGCCTGGTCTTGCTCAAGCAGGGGGCGGTTGATCTGGATGCCGGCGTTGTTGACCAGGATGGAAATATCGCCATGCGCCTGCAACAGGCGCGCGCGGTCGGCGGGCCGGGTGATGTCGGCCACCTCCGTTTGCGCGCCGGGCAGGACGCGCGCCGCCTCGGCCAGGGCATCGGCGCGGCGGCCTGCCAGCACCACCGAGTTGCCCGCGGCATGGAAGCGCTTGGCCAGCGCCAGCCCGATGCCGCTGGCGCCGCCGGTGATCAGCACTTTGTGGCCGGAGGGGT
>JAUMYI010000123.1:0-5518 GCA_030528705.1 Comamonadaceae bacterium
GCGCCTTGCAGCCCATCCCAAACCACTTTTTGCCCGCTCGCGCCGAGACTTTGAACAGGCTCTAAGATTCTATGCTTTGCCCAGCCCCAGCCTGCCCCCATGCCCGCCCCCGCCGACATCGCGCATTACCAGCGCCCTGGCCTGCTGCAACTGCAGGAGTTGCCGCCCCTGTCGCTGTACCTGCACCTGCCCTGGTGCCTGCGCAAATGCCCTTATTGCGACTTCAACTCGCACGCCGTGCGCGGCGCGGCGCCGGCCGCGGGCCTGGGGGCAGAGCAAAAGCTGCGCTATCTGCAGGCCCTGGAGGCCGACCTGGACGCGGCGCTGCCGCTGGTCTGGGGGCGCAGCGTCATCAGCATCTTCATGGGCGGCGGCACGCCCAGCCTGTTTGACGCCGAGCACATCGACCGCCTGCTGGCCAGCGCGCGCGCGCGCCTGCGGCTGGTGCCCGGCTGTGAGATCACGCTGGAGGCCAACCCTGGCACCTTCGAGACCGACCGCTTTTCCGCCTACCGCGATGCGGGCGTGACGCGCCTGTCCATCGGCGTGCAAAGCTTTGGCGATGCGCAACTGCAAGCCCTGGGCCGCGTGCACAGCCGCGCCCAGGCCCTGGCGGCCGTGCAGGAGGCGCGCGAGGCCTTTGAGACCTTCAACCTCGATCTGATGTACGCCCTGCCCGGCCAGGATCTGGCGCTGCTGCGCGAAGACCTGGCCACGGCGCTGGCATTGCAGCCGCCGCACCTGTCCGTCTATCACCTGAGCATTGAGCCCAACACCTTTTTTGCCAAGTACCCGCCGCGCCTGCCCGATGAGGATCTGGCCTATGACATGCTCGACCACATCACGGCCGGCACCGCGCAGGCCGGCCTGGAACGCTACGAGGTCTCGGCCTACGCGCTGCCCGGCCACCAGTGCCGCCACAACCTGAACTACTGGCAGTTTGGCGATTACCTGGGCCTGGGCGCGGGCGCGCACAGCAAGCTCAGTTTTGCGCACCGCATCGTGCGCCAGGTGCGCGTGCGCGATCCGCAGCGATACATGCAGGCTGCGCTGGCCGGGCAGGCCATCGCGCAGGAGCACGAGGTGGCGCGCCAGGATCTGCCCTTCGAGTTCATGCTCAATGCGCTGCGGCTGCGCGCGGGCTTTTCGCTCTCCGATTACCAGCGCCGCACCGGCATGCCGCTGTCGGGCATTGAGCCGGCCTTGCAGCAGGCGCTGCAGCGCGGCCTGCTGGAGCAGCCCGGCCCCGATCTGCTGCGCCCCACCGAGCGCGGTTTTGATTTCCTCAGCGATTTGCAGCAGCTGTTCATGCCCGGCTGAGCGGCGCGGGCCAATACACCTCGATACTACCTGGCGCGGCCCTGGCCGTGACAATGCCATCCATGCAAAACACCATGCCTTCGATTGCCTCCCCCGCCCTGCTCGCTCTGCTGCTGGCTGCACTGCCAGTGGCAGCCCAACCTCTCAGCGGCCAGGCCACAGCGCAGAACACGCCGCCCCAGGCAGAGGCCCCCGCTCGCCAGCAGGATCTGGCCGAGGGCCAGCGGCTGGGCCAGTTCGTCAATCGGCACGGCTTCCGGCACCTGTACGTGCAGGTGCCCGCCGGGCTGGACGATGCCCGCATCATTGCGCTGGCGCAGCACTGGCACCAGCGCGAGCCCGATGCCTGGCTGTGGCTGCTCGACGACGACAGCCAGTTCGAGCAGCTGCTGGGCAGCCTGCCCAAGATCGAGCAAGGCGATCTCAGCGGCTTTCCGGCCCAGTGGTTCAAACAGCATGCCGTGGCCAATCTGGTGCTGATGCTGCACCCGGACCGCAGCCGGCGCTGGACGCTTTACCGCGGCGCCCAGCGGAACAACAGCATGGCCGAGCTGCCCTGCATCCAGGGCAAGGGCGGGTGCAAGCCCTAAAATCGCGCCCTGTTTTCAACCGGCCAGCTTCCCCGGCCAGTGGGGTTTTAGAACATGCCCCGCCACCACTCAAGCGATCGAACACCATGATTACGCTGGCCCTGTCCAAAGGGCGCATCTTCGATGAGACCCTGCCGCTGCTGGCCAGCGCAGGCATTGCCGTACTCGATGACCCAGAGACATCGCGCAAGCTGATCCTGCCCTGCAACCGCGAAGGCTTGCGCGTGGTGCTGGTGCGCGCCAGCGACGTGGCCACTTACGTGCAGTTTGGCGGCGCCGACATCGGCGTGGCCGGCAAGGACGTGCTCATCGAACACGGCGGCGAGGGCCTGTATCAGCCGCTGGACTTGGGCATTGCCCGCTGCCGCATGGGCGTGGCCGTGCCTGCCGGCTTTGACTACGCCAGCGCCGTGCGCCAGGGCGCGCGCCTGCGCGTGGCCACCAAGTACACCGCCATCGCGCGCGAGTTCTTCGCCCGCAAGGGCGTGCACGTCGATCTGCTCAAGCTCTACGGCAGCATGGAGCTGGCACCGCTGACGGGCATGGCCGATGCCATCGTGGATTTGATCTCCACCGGCAGCACGCTGCGCGCCAACCAGCTCGTGGAAGTCGAGCAAATCATGGACATCAGCTCCCAGCTCATCGTCAACCAGGCCGCGCTGCGGCTCAAGCAAGCGCCGCTGCGGCAGCTGATCGAGGTCTTTGCCCAGGCCACCGCGGCACGCAGCGCAGCAGCGGCCTGAGGTTTGCGCCCCTGGCCGCCGCCATCCACTCCAAGTCCCGCCGCTGCGCTGCGCCGCACGCCCGCCGCCATGCCTCATTGCCGCAGCGCCAGCGCCCAAGTGCCCCAGCGCCTTCATTGCCCGCCCTTTTTGCCATGACCCTCAAAGCCAGCCCCCTGCGCCTGTCCACCCAGTCGCCCGATTTCGAGGCCCAGTTCCAGCAGCGCCTGCACTGGAGCGCCGACACCGACGCGGCCATCGAACAGCGCGTGGCCGATATCTTGCAGGCCGTGCGCCAGCAAGGCGACGCGGCCGTGCTGCGCCTGAGCCAGCAGCTCGACGGCTTGCTGGCAGCCAGCGTGGCCGAGCTGGAAATCCCCCCCGCCGAGTTGCAGGCTGCCTTCGACGGCCTGCCCCAGGCCCAGCGCCAGGCGCTGCAACAGGCCGCAGCGCGCATCCGCAGCTACCATGAAGCACAGAAAAAAGCCGCTGGCGAAAGTTGGAGCTACCGCGACGAGGACGGCAGCTTGCTGGGCCAGAAAGTCACGCCGCTGGACCGCGCCGGCATCTACGTGCCCGGCGGCAAGGCCGCCTACCCCTCCAGCGTGCTGATGAACGCCATCCCGGCCCAGGTCGCTGGCGTGGGGCAAATCATCATGGTCGCCCCCACCCCCAGGGGCGAGAAAAACCCGCTGGTGCTGGCCGCGGCCCACGTGGCCGGCGTGCACCGGGTCTTCACCATCGGCGGCGCCCAGGCCATTGCCGCGCTGGCCTATGGCACGCAGACCGTGCCCAAGGTCGACAAAATCACCGGCCCGGGCAATGCCTACGTGGCCAGCGCCAAAAAGCACGTCTTCGGCCAGGTCGGCATCGACATGATCGCCGGGCCCAGCGAAATCCTGGTGCTGGCCGATGGCAGCACCCCGCCGGACTGGGTGGCCATGGACTTGTTCTCCCAGGCCGAGCACGACGAGCTGGCGCAAAGCATTTTGCTGTGCCCGGATGCGGCCTACATCGACGCCGTGCAGCAAGCCATCGACCGCCTGCTGCCCACGCTGCCGCGCGCGGCCATCATCGCCCAGAGCCTGAACGGCCGCGGCGCGCTGATCCAGACCCGCGACATGGACGAAGCCTGCGCCATCAGCAACCGCATCGCGCCCGAGCACCTGGAAATCTCCAGCCGCGAGCCCCAGCGTTGGGAGCCGCTGCTGCGCCACGCCGGCGCCATCTTCCTGGGCGCCTACACCAGCGAATCGCTGGGTGACTACTGCGCCGGCCCCAATCACGTGCTGCCCACCAGCGGTACGGCGCGCTTTTCCTCGCCGCTGTCGGTCATGGACTTCCAAAAGCGCAGCTCGCTGATCGAAGTCAGCCCGGCCGGCGCGCGCCAGCTCGGCGCCATCGCCCAGGTGCTGGCCGAAGGCGAAGGCCTGCAGGCCCACGCCCAAGCGGCGGCCATGCGCATGCAGGCTGGCGGCTGAGCTTTTTGCCTTGGCGCTTCAGGCCGATCACTCCTGAGGCCAAGCCCTCCGCCCCCACTTGGCTTGCACCGGCCTTTGAAATCCGTTCACGGGCCAGCCCTTTTTTCTTCCATGTCTGCCGATCCCGCCTTCACCCTGGCCCCGGCCACGCCCGCCATCGCCTCGCGCCTGCCGCAGGTGGGCACCACCATCTTCACCGTCATGTCGGCGCTGGCGGCCGAGCACCAGGCCATCAACCTGGGCCAGGGCTTCCCTGACTTTGGCTGCGACCCGCGCCTGCTGGAGGCCGTCGGCGCCGCCATGCGGCAGGGCCACAACCAGTACCCGCCCATGGCCGGCGTGCCCGCGCTGCGCCAGGCCATCGCCGCAAAGACCGAGGCGCTGTACGGCCGCGCCTGCTGCGCCGAGCGCGAAGTCACCGTCACCGCCGGGGCCACGCAGGCCATCTTCACCGCGCTGATGTGCTGCGCCGGGCCAGGCGACGAAGTGATCGTGCTCGAACCCTGCTACGACAGCTACCTGCCCGGCATCGCCCTGGCTGGCGCCACGGCCGTGCGCGTGCCGCTGGCGCCCGGCAGCTTCCGGCCCGACTTCGACAAGATCGCCGCCGCCATCGGCCCCAAGACCCGCGCGCTCATCATCAACACCCCGCACAACCCCAGCGCCACCGTGTGGTCGCGCCAGGACATGCTGCGCCTGCAAGAGCTGCTGGCGCCCACCGACGTGCTGCTCATTTCCGACGAGGTGTACGAGCACATGGTCTACGCCCCGCTGCGCCACGAAAGCGCCGCGCGCTACCCCGGCCTGGCCGCGCGCGCCTTCATCGTCAGCAGCTTTGGCAAGACCTTCCACGTCACGGGCTGGAAGGTGGGCTACGTGCTCGCCCCCGCCGCGCTCAGCGCCGAGTTCCGCAAGGTGCACCAGTTCAACGTGTTCACCGTCAACACCCCCATGCAGCACGGCCTGGCCGCCTACATGCAGGACCCCGCGCCCTACCTGGGGCTGCCCGCCTTCTACCAGGCCAAGCGCGACCTGTTCCGCCAGGGGCTGGCGCAAACGCGCTTTCGCCTGCTGCCGGGCGAGGGCACCTACTTCCAGTGCGTGGGCATCGAGCAACTGGCCGTGCCCGAGCGCGACCTGCCGGAAGACCAGTTCTGCCAATGGCTCACGCGCGAGATCGGCGTGGCCGCCATCCCGCTGTCGGCCTTCTACGGCGACGGGTTTGACCAGAAGGTGATCCGCTTTTGCTTTGCCAAGCAGGACGACACCCTGCGCGCCGCGCTCGCGCGGCTGGCGCGGCTGTAGCGGCGCGCCTGCTCTCGCCCCGCCCCGCTCTCAAAGCGCGCTCAAGGGGCACTCATCAAGGAGCGATCAAGGCGCGTCCTCGCCTTCGGGCTGCTGGCCG
>JAUMYI010000123.1:5618-6914 GCA_030528705.1 Comamonadaceae bacterium
CTCAGGGGCAAATCCCCAGGCAATAGCCGCTGGGCAGCAGGTAGATGCTGTTGTGCCCCACGTTGCCTTCGGGCAAGGGCACGCCCTCGGGCACATAGAAGAAGGCCGAATAGCCGCCGTACATGCCGCTGGGAAAGTGCATGCCTTGCAAGATGCGATAGTGGTCCTGGACGGGTGCATCCGGTTGGTTGCTCTGACAGGCGAGCTGGCCGCGCTGCTGCCGGTTGGCCGCGTATTCACGCTCGGTGGCCAGGCGCACGATGCCGCGTTGCAGCAATTGCTTCATGCCGTCTTGGCCTGAGAGCAGCTCATCGCTGCTTTTTTGCAGGCTGGCGATGTGGCCGTGCGAAATCCACCGGGCGCTGGGGCTGCCGATGAGCACTTCGCCCGTGCGGTCGCTGCGGAACTTCTGCGCCTGGCCGGCAAAAGGCGGCAGGCCCTGGGGGCGGTGGCTTTTGCAGCGCGGCTCGTCGTAGGAGGTGGTGAGCACGGGCACTTGCTCATCGGTGCCGATGGGGTATTGGCGGTGGTAGCCGCTGGCCCAGACGGCGGCGATGCGCGTCTGCGGGCTGCGCGAGATTTGCCAGATAGTCGGGTAGTAGCTGGTCAGCAGCAGCACGACGGGCTTTTCCGGCTGATTGATGCGCGCCTGCACGTGGTAGACCACGCCGCCGCCGCTGTCGTCGCCCTTGAGCTGGATGCCCTGCAGGCGCTTGCCCTGGCCGATGCGGGCGGGCTGGTCGATGTGCAGCACAGTGAAGTCCGGCGGCAGCGCGGCCATCCACTCCTGGCAAGGGGCGTCGCTTTGCGCGCTGCGCTCCTTGTAGATGCGCTGCTGCTCGTGGGCGCTGGCCTGGTTGCGGGCGTACCACTGCTGGCCTTGCACGATGCGATCCATGGCCTCGGGCGTGACGCTGCGGCAGGCCGCGCCGGGGCGCAAGGGCGCATCGGTGTAACACTGGTCCCTGGTCGATTTCTCCAGCGCCAGGCGCCGGCCAGCAAAGCGTGCTGGCGCCTGGGCAGTAAAGCGCAGCGTCACGCCCGCTTGGTTGCGCGCCTGCGCCGCGCTTTGAAAGACCGGGGCCAGCAAGGCGGGAGCCAGCGGCTGGCCTGGCGGCTGCGCGCCCATTGGCCCGCTGGCCCCGCGCTGGTAGGCCTTGGCTTCGCGGATGGCTTGGGCCATGACTTGGGCATCGCTGGCCTCGCTGCCTACCTCTTGCGCCTGGGCAGGCCAGGCGCTCGCCAAGCCTAGCAGTGCAACGAGCCAAGCGGCCCGGGCCGCGCTGGCGGCATTGG
>JAUMYI010000124.1:0-3315 GCA_030528705.1 Comamonadaceae bacterium
CCTCGACGGTGAAGACCATCGTGGCGGTGTTGTTCTTGTGGCTGCGCGTTTGCACGCCGATGACGTTGGTGCGCTCGCGCGTGAGCACGTCGGAGATGTCGCGCAGCAGGCCCTGGCGGTCCTGGGCGTGCACGTGAATTTCCATCGGGTACAGGGCCTTGCCGCTGGCATCGGCGCTGCCGGCGGCGCCGTCTGCGCTGTCGCGCCATTGCACCTCGATCAGGCGCTCGGGCGAGGTGCTACGCATTTTCTGAAAGTTGCTGCAGCTGCTGCGGTGGATGGCCACGCCCTTGCCGCGCGTGACGAAGCCGCCGATTTCATCAGGCGGCGCTGGCATGCAGCATTTGGCCAGGTGCGTCATCAGTGAATCCATGCCCACCACCAGCACCTTGCCGCTGCCGCCGCTGCGCGGCTTGCGCAGCACCACGGTGTCGCCGCTGGCCTGGCCTGGCTCCTCGCCCGGCGCGGGGCGCAGCAGGGTTTCGAGCGTGCGCAGCGAGAATTCGTCCTTGCCCACGACTTCGAAGAAGGCCTCGGCGGACTTGAAGCCCAACTGCTCGGCAATCGCTTCGAGCTTGAGCGCGGTCTTGCCCTCGCGCTGCAGGATTTTCTCCACCACCTCGCGGCCCTTGGCGATGGTCTGCTGCTGCAGCTGGGCGTTGAACCAGGCGCGCACCTTGCTGCGCGCGCGGTTGCTGCTCAGATAGCCCAGCTCGGGGTTGAGCCAGTCGCGCGAGGGGCCGCCGTCCTTGGCCGCGACGATCTCCACCGTCTGGCCGTTTTGCAGCGGCGTGTTCAGCGCCACCATGGCGCCATCGACCTTGGCGCCGCGGCAGCGGTGGCCCAGGCTGGTGTGCACGGTGTAGGCAAAGTCCAGCGGCGTGCCGCCCTTGGGCAGCTCGACGATGGAGGCATTGGGCGTGAGCACGTAGATGCGGTCGTCGAACAGGCCCAGCGCGCGCACTTCGTCGCTGTCGGCAAATTCGCGCTCCCAGGCCAGCAACTGGCGCAGCACGGCAATCTTGGCGTCGTACTCGCCACTGGCGGACACGCCGGCATAGCCCTTGGTGCCCGCTTCCTTGTAGGCCCAGTGCGCGGCCACGCCGGTCTCGGCGTGCTCGTGCATGGCCTGGGTGCGAATCTGGATCTCCACCGCCCGGCCCTGCGCGTCGCGCACCACGGTGTGCAGCGATTGGTAGCCATTGGGCTTGGGCTTGGCGATGTAGTCGTCGAACTCGGCCTCGATGGGCGTGAAGTGCGTGTGGATCCAGCCCAGGGCTTCGTAGCACTCAGGCACGCTGGGCACGATGATGCGCATGGCGCGCAGGTCGAACAACTGCTCGAAGGCCAGCGACTTGCCGCGCATCTTCTTGACGATGCTGTAGATGTGCTTGGGCCGGCCCTGCACGAGGGCCTGCACGCCGCGCTCTTTGAGCTGGCTGCGCACCTCGTCGCACAGCTGCTGCATGTACTGCTCGCGCTCGCGCCGCTTGGCCGCGAGCTTGCCGGCCACTTCGTGGTAGGTCTGGGGCTCCAGAAAGCGAAAGGCCAGGTCCTCAATCTCCCACTTGAACTGCCAGATGCCCAGCCGATTGGCCAGCGGCGCGAACACGTACAGGCTTTCCTCGGCCAGCAGCGGGTCGATGGGCGCTTTGCTGCTGGCGTGGTAGCGCAGCGTCTGCAAGCGCGAGGCCAGGCGGATGAGCACCACGCGCAGATCGCGCGAGAAGGCCAGCAGCATCTTGCGCACCGTCTCGGTGTGCTCGATCTTGGCCTCGCCCTGCTTGCGCGCGCCCGAGCCGCTGCGCGCCTGGCCCTGCACCTGCATGAGTTTGGAGGTCTCCACCGCCAGCGCCGCATAGGTCTGGCCAAAGCGGCGCGCAATGGCCTCTTGCGGCTGGTGCAGGTGAAACGAGGCATAGATCAGATAGGTCGCGGCCTGCATGGCCTCGGAGCCGCCGATGGCCCGCAGCAGCGCGGCCACCGCGTCGGCGTGCGCCAGCACTCCCTCGCCATTGCGCAGCACCTCGCCGGCCAGCAGCGGCTGGGCAAAGGCGCGTGCACGCGTCAGCATGTCCGTCTGGCTGGGCAGCATGGCCGCCGCCGCGCTCAGCAGCAGTGGCGGCGCCGGAGCAGCCGCGCCAAGCCCGTCCAGGGGCAGCGTGGGGGTCTCTGCAAGAGGGGAGTTCATCACAACAGTATTCGTGGCATGCGCCGCGTGCCGCGCATCTCAGTCCGCCGCATGGCCCGCCGGGCGCACTGTGCGCACTATAGGCCAAGCGGCAGCCCCGGCGCGGGCAAAGGCTTCAAGCTTCATCCAGCAGGAATTGCTCGACCACGGCCAGCTGATCGGGCTGCACCAGCGTGGGCGCATGGCCCACGCCCTCGAACTGCACCAGCCGCGCCTGCGGGCCGCGCTGCGTCATGGCCTGGGCCGTGGCGGCGCTGAGCAGGTCGGACTGCGCGCCGCGCAGCAGCAGCGTTGGCAGGCGCAGCGCATCGTACAGGCCCCAGAGCACTTGCTCACCCGCGCTGGCCGCCTCCTCTGTAAAGGCTTGGTAGGGCTGCGCAATGGCCGGGTCGTAGTGCAGGGCCAGCTGGCCTTGCCCATCGCTGCGCAGCATCGGCGTCGACAGCGCCAGCCACTGCGCATCGCTGTGCGGCCCAAAGCCCACGGCAATGCGCCGCAAGTACTCGGCCCCCTGCTGCAAATCGGCAAAGCGCAGCGGCTGGCCCAGGTAGCTGCCAATGCGCTGCAGCGCCTGCCATTCGATGCGTGGGCCCACGTCGTTGAGCACCAGCCGCCCCGGCGGCAGCGGCAGGCCCGGCTGGCTCAGCAGCCCCAGGCCAATCAGCCCGCCCATGCTGGTGCCAACCCAGTCCATGCGGGCGATGGGCCGGCCCTGGGCCTGGGCCTGCTGCGCCAGCTCGGCCAGCAGCGCCAGCATGTCGCCCACGTAGGTGGGGATTTGGTAGCCCTGCGCATCGGCCAGCCAATCGCTGCGCCCGCGCCCGACCACGTCCGGGCAGATCACGCGCGCCCTGCGCCGCAGGCGCTGCGCCAGCGTGTCGAAGTCGCGCCCATTGCGCGTCAGCCCATGCACGCAAACGATGAGATGGGCATTGCCCGCGTCATCGGCGGCCGGCCAATCCCAATAGGCCATGCGGTGGCCTTGCGCATCGCCTGCGCCGTGCGGCCCGGCCTTGCTGGCGCCTGGGCAGTGCACGTGGCGCAACTGCGCTGGCGGCGGCGCATCGACGCCGGGCGCGCCGTTTGGGTGCTCATGCTGCGATTCGGACATGTGTTTCCCTCCA
>JAUMYI010000124.1:3415-6796 GCA_030528705.1 Comamonadaceae bacterium
TCCATGACACGCTCTAGGCTTTCGGGCAGGCGCGGCACAGGCAGTAAAGCTGCGAGAATGCGGCCTGCAAAAATTTTTCATGCCACGGCCCCGCTTGGTACGGGGCCGCTTCGCGTACATCCTAATTGAAATCCGCAACCTGAAATCTGCAACCGATACGGAGGCTTGTCATGCATCTCAAAGGAAAAACCGCACTGGTCACCGGCTCCACCAGCGGCATCGGCCTGGGCATTGCCCAGGTGCTGGCCGCGCAGGGCGCCCACATCCTGGTCAACGGCTTTGGCGATGCCGATGCGCCGCGCCGCGCCATTGAGCAGGCCGGGCAGGTGCACGGCATCCGCACCGCCTACCACGGCGCGGATCTGAGCAAGGTCGCCGAAATCGAGGACTTGATGGCCTACGCGCAAAAGGAATTCGGCCGCGTGGACGTGCTCGTCAACAACGCCGGCATCCAGCACACCGCCCGCATCGAAGACTTCCCGCCCGAGCGCTGGGACGCCATCATCGCCATCAACCTCAGCAGCGTATTCCACACCACCCGGCTGGCGCTGCCGGCCATGCGCCAGGCCAACTGGGGCCGCATCATCAACATTGCCTCGGTGCATGGCCTGGTGGCCTCGGTGGAGAAGTCGGCCTACGTCGCGGCCAAGCATGGCGTGGTCGGCCTGACCAAGGTCGCCGCGCTGGAGACGGCCACCACCGGCGTGACCGTCAACGCCATTTGCCCCGGCTGGGTGCTCACGCCGCTGGTGCAAAAGCAAATTGACGCCCTGGCGGAGAAACACGGCATCAGCAACGAGCAGGCCCAGGCCCAGCTGCTGGGCGCCAAGGAGCCCTCGCTGCGCTTTACCACGCCGCAGGAGCTCGGCGAGCTGGCGGCCTTCTTCTGCTCGCCCGCTGGCGACAACATCCGCGGCGTGGCCTGGAACATGGACGGCGGCTGGGTGGCCCAGTAAGAACCCGCTTCAGCGCCTGTCCAGAAGCCCGCCCCGCTGCGGGCCGCATGCGGCCCGCAGCCGCCATAGAGCTCTCCAGGGCCAGCCCGCCTGGCCCGTTCTTTTTTGTTTCACTGTTTTTTGACCCACTCACCACCATGACCCAAGCCCTGCAAACCCTGATTGAAAACGCCTGGGAAGAACGCGCTGCGTTCTCCCCGAGCTCCGCTCCGGCCGATGTGCGCCAGGCCGTTGAAAACGTGCTCTCCCAGCTCGACAGCGGCGCCTTGCGCGTGGCCTCGCGCAATGGCGTGGGCGACTGGACGGTGCACCAATGGGTGAAAAAAGCCGTGCTGCTGTCCTTTCGCCTCAACGACAACAGCCTGATGCAGGCCGGCGAGCTGGGCTTTTACGACAAGGTGCCCACCAAGTTCTCGGGCATGTCGGCGCAGCAGCTGGCTGCCACCGGGGTGCGCGTGGTGCCGCCGGCCGTGGCGCGGCGCGGCAGCTTCATTGCCAAGGGCGCAATCTTGATGCCCTCCTACGTCAACATCGGCGCCTACGTCGATGAGGGCAGCATGGTCGATACCTGGGCCACCGTGGGCTCCTGCGCGCAGGTGGGCAAGAACGTGCACCTCTCCGGCGGCGTGGGCCTGGGCGGCGTGCTCGAACCCCTGCAGGCCAATCCGACCATCATCGAGGACAACTGCTTCATCGGCGCGCGCTCGGAAATCGTCGAGGGCGTGATCGTCGAGGAGAACTCGGTCATCTCCATGGGCGTGTACATCGGCCAGAGCACGCCGATCTACGATCGCACCAGCGGCCAGGTCAGCTATGGCCGCATTCCCGCCGGCTCGGTGGTCATCAGCGGCTCGCTGCCCAAGGACGGCGGGCGCTACAGCCTGTATGCAGCCATCATCGTCAAGCGCGTGGACGCCCAGACCCGCGCCAAAACCAGCCTCAACGACCTGCTGCGCGATTGAAGCCGCTGCCGCCCCTTCCCTCCTCAGCGGCCTCCTGGCCGCTTTTTTGAAGCTGCTTTGCAGCAGTGTCCAGGCGGCTCCAAGTGGCTGTTTCACAGCGAGAATCAATCGCAAAAAATCTCCCGAAGTGCCTGATCTCATTGGGGTAGTGAGCGGGCAAGTTGCACAACAACAACATTTTGAGCTGCTCTGCCAGGGCAAATGCAAATAGTGCTTAAGCATTGTGCAGACGCGCTCGTACACTCGGCCTGGTCGATGCATTGCCCAGGCGCCACAGGCGCAGCGCAGCAGACGAACACCACCCCGGCTTGCCGGCCCCGTGCAGCCGGGCATTGTTTCAACCTCAGGAACTCCCGCCATGAAAACCTCGCACCTCTCCCTCGCCCTGATTCCCCTGCTGGCCTTCGGCGCCGCCCATGCGCAAAGCAGCGTCACGCTCTACGGCCGCATCAACACCACCGTGGAACATCAGAAATTCCAGGGTGAAAAGGCCAGCACCGGCCTGCACAGCAACTCGTCCTACATCGGCTTTCGTGGCACGGAAGACCTGGGCGGCGGCCTGAAGGCCGGCTTCGTCTACGAGCAAAAGGTCGACTCCACCACCGGCGCAGCCACCGACGGCTTTGGCCGCCAGTCCGAGCTGTACCTGGGCGGCAACTTCGGCAAGCTGCGCCTGGGCAACTACAACTCCACGGCCTACAGCAACACCGCTGACTACATCAGCATGCACAACCACGACACCGGCTCGTCTGCCGATGCGCTGTATGCTTACATCGTGCCCAATGCCGCCAAGATCGGCTACGTGACGCCGGAGCTGGGCGGCTTCTCGCTGGAGCTGGGCTATGGCTTCAAAGACAACCACAGCGGCAAGTCGCCCTACGACCTGAGCGTGAGCTACAAGTTCGGCAACTTCGACCTGGGCGGCGGCTTTGCCAAGCACGGCAAGGCCGAGGCCTACACGCTGCGCGCCCTATACGCCACCGACAGCATCGCACTGGGCGGTTACCTGCAGTACGACGAGAACGGCCATGGCGCCGGCCTGGGCGATCGCCTCTCGGCCCGTCTGGCTGCAGCCTATTTCGCCGGCGCTTCGGAGTTCCACGCCAACGTGGGCTGGGCCGATGCCTATGACAAGCTGAAGAAAAGCGGCGCCACCCAGTTCACGCTGGGCTACAACTACAACCTGAGCAAGCGCACCAAGCTCTACGGCTTCTACACCCGCATCGACAACGCCCGCAACGCCAGCTACGGCGGCGCGCCGGCCGCTGGCAAGGACTTCAACTCCTTCGCCCTGGGTGTGCGCCACCTGTTCTGATGCACGCGCGGCATTGCCCGCCTTGCATGCCCAAAGCCCTGCCCTCTCGGCAGGGCTTTTTTATGGCCCCTCGCCGCTCAGGCCCTAGCTGCCCAGTTGCTCGAACAGGCGCTGGTAGAGCGCATAGCGGCTCGCGGCAATGGGCGGC
>JAUMYI010000125.1:0-2339 GCA_030528705.1 Comamonadaceae bacterium
CTTTTGAGCACCAGCGAGCGCGCGTCGCGCGTCATCTGGTAGTGGTTGAGAAAGGAGTTGCCCAGCAGCACGAAGGGCATGGACTGCTGCACCACGGTGGCGGGCACATTGCGCTGGCTGAGCGCGCCGACGCTGACCGAGGGCAGGCGCACGGACCAGCCCTGCGCCTTGCCGTTGGCCGTGGCGATCTGGGTGGGCTGGCCGCTGCGCTCGTAGTCGATGCCCAGGCGGCGGGCGGTGCGGGCATCCATGGCGACGGTGGAGGCGCCGGTGTCGATCAGGAACTGCACCGTATGGCCGTTGATTTTGCCCTCGCTCATGTAGTGGCCGTTGGGGCTGGGGCTGAGGGTGAGGGCGGTTTTGCCGGGCGTGACGTGCGCGGGCGCCTGGCCCACGAGCAGGGTTTGGCGGCTGGCGCCGATCTGAAAGGTGGCGCTGTTGCCCTGCACCGACAGCAATTGCACCCCGTTCAGGCTTTGGCCCTTGGCCAGGGTGCGCGGCTGGGCGCCGTCAACACTGACGATGGCGCGGCTGCCGATGGTGCCCACCAGCCGCACGTCCTGCGCGGCCGCCGCGCCTGCCAGCAGCAGCGCGCACAGCCCGCCCAGCAAGGCTGCGGCCTGTGGCCTGCGGCTTGTGCGGGGGCGCTTGTTTGGCGGGGCAGGCATGGCGCGGGTCAAGCGTTGGGGCAGGCGCTCAGTCGCGGAAGTTGTTGAACGACAGCGGCACGTCGGCCACTTCCTTGCGGATCAGGGCCATGGCCGCCTGCAGGTCATCGCGCTTGGCGCCGGAGACGCGCACGCTGTCGCCCTGGATGGCGGCTTGCAGCTTGAGCTTGCTGTCCTTGATGTGTTTTTGGATTTGCTTGGCCAGCGCGCTGTCGATGCCATTGCGCACGCGCACCAATTGCTTGAGCTTGTCGCCGCCGATCTTCTGCGGCTTGTCCAGATCGAGAAAGCGCACGTCCACGTTGCGCTTGGTCAGCTTGTTGCGAAGAATGTCCTCGAGCTGCTGCAGCTGGAATTCCGAATCGCCCAGTAGCGTGATCTCCTTGTCCTTGAGCTCGATGCTGGCGCTGGTGCCCTTGAAATCGAAGCGCGTGGCAATTTCCTTGCTGGCGTTGTCCACGGCGTTGCGCACTTCGACGAAATCGGCTTCAAGAACGGTGTCAAAAGAAGGCATAGGGCTGGCCAATCCAAAAAAAGAGCGTCCGCAGCGGTGGGACAATACCGCGCGATGTTAGTCGAAAAAAACGTCCCTCTCAGACCCTACAACACCTTTGGCATCGCGGCCAAGGCCCTGGGCCTGGTGCGCGTTCGCCAGACCCAGGAGCTGCGCGCCTTCGCCCAGCTGTGGCAGGAGCAGCGCCGCGCCGCGCTGGCGCCAGCCAGGCGCGTGGCGCCCGAGTGGGAGCCGCTGGTGCTGGGCGGGGGCAGCAACATCGTGCTCACCGGCGATGTGCGCCGCCCAGTGCTGAAGATGGAAATCCTAGGCAAGCGCGTGGTGCACGAGGATGCGCAGGGCTGGCTGATCGAGGCCGGCGCCGGCGAGTGCTGGCACGAGCTGGTGCGCTGGAGCCTGCAGCAAGGCATGCCCGGGCTGGAGAACATGGCGCTGATCCCCGGCACCGTTGGCGCCGCGCCGGTGCAGAACATCGGCGCCTACGGCGTGGAACTCAAGGACCGCTTTCACAGCCTGGACGCCATCGACCTGTGGAGCGGCGCGAGCTTCACGCTCAACGGCGCGCAATGCGCCTTTGGCTATCGCGACTCCATCTTCAAGCACCGGCCCGGCCAGGCCCAGGCCGCCTGGCCGTCAGAGCCCGCAAGGCTGCCGCCAGCGGGCATGGGCCTGGCCGGGCGCGCCGTCATCACCCACGTGCGGCTGTGGCTGCCCAAGGCCTGGCAACCGCAACTGCAATACCATGATCTGGAGCGGCGCATGGCCGCCAGCGGCATTGGCGCGCCCAGCGCCCAGCAGGTGTTTGACTGGGTGGTGGAGATCCGCCGCAGCAAGCTGCCCGATCCGCAGAGAATCGGCAACGTGGGCAGCTTCTTCAAGAACCCCACCGTCACGCCCGAGCAATGCCGCGACATCATCGCGCGCGAGCCGCGCATCGTGCACTACCCCATGCCCGACGGCAGCGTCAAGCTCGCCGCCGGCGCCATGATCGACGCCTGCGGCTGGAAGGGCAAACGCATTGGCAACGCCGGCGTGTACGAGAAGCAGGCTCTGGTGCTGGTCAACCTGGGCGATGCCGCGCACAGCGTCACCGGCGGCGAGGTGATGATGCTGGCCAAGGCCATCCAGACCAGCGTCTACGAACGCTACGGCATCCG
>JAUMYI010000125.1:2439-6746 GCA_030528705.1 Comamonadaceae bacterium
GTGCAGCTCTATGGCATTGCGCAGTGCGATACCGTGAAGAAAAGCCGCCAATGGTTTGCCAGCCAGGGCGTGCAGGTGCAATGGCACGATTTCAAGAAGCAGGGGCTGGATGAGGCCACGCTGGCCGCTTGGTGTGCGCAGCTGGGTTGGCAGGCTTTGCTCAACCGCCGTGGCACGACCTGGCGCGGCTTGGATGCGCAGGCGCAGGCTCAAGCCGGCGATGCGGCGGGCGCGCAGGCGCTGATGCTGGCTCACACCAGCTTGATCAAGCGCCCGGTGGTGTGCATTGCACCGGCCGGCGGTGGGCCGGCGGCGCTGACTGTGGGCTATGTGCCCGAGCAATGGGCCGGGGCGCTGGCGGCGCGATAAAGCGAGCGTCGTCAGCCGCGCCGGGGCGGCGGCAGGCTGCTGTCGATGCGGCCTGCCTGCAGGGTGTGCACGCCGGCCCAGCGCCAGGGTGGCAGCTCTTCGATGGGCTGATGGGTGCCCAGCAGCACCAACTGGCCGGGCAGGCGGCTGCGCACGGCCAGGGCGTGCCAGAGCACGCGGGTGGAGCGCCAGTCCAGTGCGGCGCTGGGCTCGTCGAGCAGCAGCACGGGCCGGGGGCTGAGCAGCGCAGCGCTGAGCAACGCCTTGCGGCGCGTGCCGCTCGAGAGCATGTGCAGCGGCTTGTCCAGATGCGGCGCGAGCGCAAAGCCTTCGATCAGCTCTGCACAGGCGCGCTGCATGCCGGGCGATGCGTCCGCAGGCAGGGCCAGCAGGGCGCGCGCCGGCAGCGCATCGTGCTGTTGCTGCTCTGGATCCCAGTGGTGGATCAGGGCCTGCCAAGGCCCGGCGCTCTGGGCCGGGGCGCTGATCTGGCTGCGCCCATCGAGCGGGAGCTGGCCGGCCAGCAGGCGTAGCAGGGTGGAGGCGCCGCTGCCGGGCGCGCCGCGCAGCAGGTGCAGGCCGGGCATCAGGCGCCAGTCGTGCAGCGCCAGCAGCGGCTCGGCCGCGCCGGGCCAGGTCCAGTGCAATCGGTGGATGTGCAGCACGGGCGAGACTCTGTTTGTGGCGTCAGCGGTGGTAGGCTTGCGCGGCGCTGCGCCGCTTGCAGCGCCGCCGTCGTTGCCGTTGCCGTGCGTGCCCGCTGGCCTGCACGCCGTGTTGGTTTCATTTGACTTTTGCATGATTGGGGAGTTTGCCCATGCCCACCGTCCAAGCCTGTACCCTTCCGGAGCAAGACGCCCGCGTCCAAGCCGTGTTCGATGATATCCGCGCCACGCGCAAGACCGACTTCATCAACAACATGTGGCGCTATCTGGCGTTTAACCCCGAGTTGCTTGAGCAGACCTGGCGCGAGGTCAAGGAGGTCATGGCCACGCCCTCGCAGCTCGACCCCATGGTCAAGGAGATGCTGTACGTGGCCGTCTCGATCACCAACGGCTGCGGCTACTGCGTGCACTCGCACACGGCGGCGGCCAAGGCGCGCGGCATGACGCCGGCCCAGCATGCCGAGCTGCTGCGCATCGTGGCGCTGGCGGGCAAGACCAACCAGCTGGCGCTGGGCCTGCAAGTGCCCGTCGATGCCGCCTTCGATGCCGAAGCCACGCCGCGATGAGCGTGCACGGCACACCGGGCACGCGCCGCCGCCGGCGGGTACAGGCCCCATGGGCGGCCGGCGCGCAGTGGTGCTGCGTGGGCGTGCCCGCCGCAGCGCGCGGCCAGCCGGTGCTGGAGTTCCTCTGCCTGCGCTTTGCGCACATCGAGCGCCAGGAGTGGCTGCGCCGCTTCGCCCAGGCCCAGGTGCGCGACGTGCAGGGCCAGCCCCTGCTGCCCGCGCAGCCGCTGGCCGGCGGCCATGTGTATTACCAGCGCGCCGTGGACGATGAGCTGCCGGTGCCCTTCGAGGTCTCGGTGCTGCATGGCGATGCCGATTTGCTGGTGGTGGACAAGCCGCACTTTCTGACCGTGGCGCCGGCCGGGCGCCATGTGCAGCAGACGGTGCTGCAGCGCCTGCGCCAGCAACTGGCGCAGCAGGCGCCGGCGCAGGCCGCCGCGCTGGCACCCTTGCACCGCCTGGACAGGGACACGGCCGGGCTGTTGCTGCTCTCGCTCAACCCGGCCAGCCGCGATGCCTACCACGGGCTGTTTCGCGCTCAGGGCATCGACAAGGAATACGAAGCCGTGGCGCGTTGGGATGCGCGTTTTGCCCAGGCCGAGCCCTATTGCCACCGCAGCCGGCTGGAGCCGGGCGGGGCGCGTTTTTTCACCATGCAGGAGGTGCCCGGCGAGCCCAACAGCCAGACGCTGCTGCACATCGTGGCGCGCGCTGGCGATTGGGCGCTGTACCGGCTGCGCCCGCAGGGCGGGCGCAAACACCAGCTGCGCGTGCACATGGCGGCGCTGGGCGTGCCGATCCGCAACGATGCTTTCTACCCCCGCATTGACGATCCGCCGCCGGGCGACTTCAGCCGCCCGCTGCAACTGCTGGCGCGCACGCTGCGCTTTACCGATCCGCTCAGCGGCGCAGCGCGCTGCTTTCACAGCCAACGATCACTGCAATGGCCGCCGCCTGAATGCTGAGCGCCTGCCCGCTCTGGCAAGACCTGCAGATGGACAGATGCCCTTGGCTGTGCGCGAAAACGCTCATCCAAGTGCATAACACGCTCTAAGGCGCGGCGCTTTGCTCCGGCTCGGTGACGAAGCCGATCTTGCTCAGCCCGGCTTCGTGCGCCATGGCCATGGCGCGCATGACGTGGTCGTAGCGGGCGTTTTTGTCGCCCTGGATGTGCAGCGCCGGCTCGGGCTCCTTGGCGGATGCCTGGCGGAAGTGGGCCAGCAGCTGCTCGTCCGTCATGGGCTTGTTGTCGATGGAGAACTGGCCGTCCTGGTCGATGCTCAGGCTGATGGTTTCGGGCTCGATCTTTTCCGGCTCGGTGCTGGCCTGGGGCAGCTCGATGTTCACGGCGTGCTTGATGACCGGCACGGTGATGATGAAGATGATGAGCAGCACCAGCATGATGTCGATCAACGGCACCATGTTGATTTCGCTGAGCACGTCGCCCGAATCCTGCTCGGGGTTGGAGAAGGCCATGGCTGCTTACCCCCTGCGCTTGAGCTGCAGCACCTTGGCCGATTCGTTACCGTGGGCCACGCGCGCGCCGGTGACGAAGAAGGCGTGCAGGTCGTGGGCGAAGCCGTTGACGTGCAGCAGCAGCGACTTGTTGCCGCGCACCAGCGCGTTGTAGCCGATCACGGCTGGGATGGCCACGGCCAGGCCGGCAGCAGTCATGACCAGGGCCTCGCCGATGGGGCCGGCCACGGTGTCCATGGTGGCCTGGCCGCTGGAGCCGATGGCCAGCAGCGCGTGGATGATGCCCCAGACGGTGCCGAACAGGCCGACGAAGGGGGCGATGGAGCCCACGGTGGCCAAAATGGACAGCCCCGCTTGCAGCCGCGCGGTAAAGCCCTCGATGCAATAGCGCAGGTTGCGCGTGATCCAGTCGCTGATGTCCAGGCTGTCGTGCAAGTGGGCCTGGGTGTTGCGGTGGTGGTTGACGGCGTCGCGCCCTTCGAGCGTGAGCAGCAAGAAGGGGTTGTCAGCCTGACTTCCCAGCTTCTGGATGCCGGCATCGAGGCTCTCGCTGTGCCAGAAATCCTTGCTGGCCTTGACCATGCGCTTGTAGCGCATCAGGCCCAGGCCCTTGACCAGGATGACCACCCAGGTGGCCACCGACATCAGCAGCAGCAGCACGGCGACACTGCGCCCGACGGCATCGGCCTGGTTCCAGGCACTGAGCAATCCAAATTCGGAACCCATGAATCAATACTCCTTGAAGGAAAAAGCAAAACCAGTGGTGAAAGGTGTTGGAGGGGGCGGTGCATTCAGGCGCTCAACGCTGGAGCTTGAAGCTCACCGGCAGGATGTACCAGTCGTCGATGGGCACGCCGTTGCGGGTCGTGGGCGCGAAGCGGCCATTGCGCAGCAGGCCTTCGATGGCAGCGCGGTCGAGCCGGTCAAAGCCACTGCTCTTGGCCAGCACGGCCTCTTTGACGCGGCCATTGGCGCCCACCAGAACGCGCACGCGCACCACGCCTTCTTCTCTGAGGCGCTGGCTTTGTGACGGATAGCTGATGCCGGCATTGCGCACGGCGGCGGCATTGCGGGCCTCGTGGCGCTCGATCACCGGCGCGCTGGGTGCCACAGGCGCAGCCGGCGGCGCCGCAGGGGGGGGCGCGGCTGGGGCTGGGGGGGGAGGCTAGGGGTCGTGGGGGGCCGGAGGCGCTGGCGGCGGCGCTGGCACCACGGGGGTGCGCTCGGTCAC
>JAUMYI010000126.1:0-542 GCA_030528705.1 Comamonadaceae bacterium
GCCTATTGCCCGACATTGAGCAATTGCCCGCAATCATCTACCCAGTCAAATGACCACAATGCCCCAGACTCTCACCCCAGCGCAATTTGACGCGCTGGCCGAGCTTTTGAGCTACAAAACACACGCCAACATGCGCGAGGCCATGCGGCTGCATTTTGTTGACGGCCTGCCGCTGGCCGATGCAGCCAGGCAGACAGGCACCCTGTACCGTAACTGTTGGCGCGCGGCGCAAACACTGGAGCGCAAATACGCGTTCGCATTGCAGGCGACTGGAATAACCACATAAACAGGTCAAGAACTGCAAGCCTAGTTGCAATACGCAAAGGGCTTGGGTTATGAGGTTGTGATGGAATGGGCAGCCCCATAAGCCGCGAAAACCCATCAAAAAAAACCGTAAAATCATTTGACAATAGCCCCATTGGTGCTACAATGCAGGTCATGGGTAGCGGATAGGCCGCAGCCCGACACCCCGAAAGGAAGACCATGCAAACTCAACACACCCCCATCGACATTGCCAAGATTGAGGCCGAGATTGCCAAGCT
>JAUMYI010000126.1:552-6681 GCA_030528705.1 Comamonadaceae bacterium
ATGACCCGCGAGCGGGCCTGGTTCCCGGCCATTGCGGTTGCAACGGCCATCGGCGCGGCGGTGGCTCTAATCAAGCTGATTTCCTGAAGCAAGGCCCCGCAAGGGGCCTTTTGCATACCTTCGCGCACCATGAACCACATTGCCTACACACCCCCCAGCCCCGAAGACCTGCAGGCCCTCAAGCGTCGCCTGGGCCTGACTGGCGAGCAAATGGCCGAGTTGCTGGGGGTGGCAGGCGGGCAGCAATGGCGCAAATACACAGGCGGGCACTCACCGCGCGCCATGAGCATGCACGCGCTGTTTTTCATGGCCGCGCGCCTTGCGTTGGACGATGCCCAGCTGGCCCGCGTGCAACAGGCCATGCAGGACATTGGGGCCAGCGTCGGCGCCATCCACAGCGCCCTATCCAGCGATTGAGCGCCACCCGGCCCGCCCCTTGGCGGGCTTTTTTGCGCCCAGCGCGCGCCATCAGCGCGGCCAGGCATCCTGCATCAGTTTGAGGTCTGCAACGCATCGGTCAGCGTCTGCTGCCACTCGCTGATACGTTGCCGCGCACTCTCCGAGTACGGTTGTTGCGGCATGTGCGTAGCCACGGACGGCCTGCTCGGATAGCTGGGACAGCTGCAAGCTGGTGGTGGCGAGTTTGCCGCGCAGGCGCTCAGCAGCAGTGCGGGCAGCGTCAGCAGCAGCGTTGGCCTCGGCCAGGCGCTGGGCGTGTTGGGTTTGGGCATGTTCGATCTCCTTTTTCATGCGTTCGGTTTCGGCCAGGGCCTTGGCGTTGGCCTCGGCCACGGCCTTGGCGTAGCGTTCGCGCTCCTGGGCCTGCTGCTGGCCCAGCTGGGCGATGCGGGTCTCATACCGCTGCAATTCGGCGGCCTTGCTCTTGCTGGTGAGCCAGCCGCCCACACCCAAGCCCATCAGCAGGGCGGCGGCGCTGGCCAGTGCAGTGAGTTTGATGCTGGGCACGATCATGGCCGGCCCTCCACGGCATCGACGGCGGCGATGCACTGCGCATGCTCGGCCTGGCGGCGCGCCCACAGGCCCCGGCAGCTGCGATTGCCAGGCGCAGAGCAATCCTGGCCGGCGCTGTAGCGCCAGCGCAGAATCTGATCGCAGGCGGCGCGGTAGCGCCCCTGATTGAGCTGGCGCACGATGCCGCTGCCGCAGAACGCGCTGGGGCCGATGTTGTAGGCCAGATGCACATAGGTGTCGTATTCGGCCTGGCTCAGCGGCACGCGCACGCATTGCTTGATCGCGCCCTCAAAACGCTGCACGTCGCGCAAGGCCCGCTGGGCCGCAGGCACGGGCGGCAGGCGGGTTTGCATCGTCACATCCGGGCCGGTGCTGCCAAAGCCGACCGTGGGCACCTTGGTGCCGTGCGTGGGGTCTGGATAGGCCCGCTCGCTGTAGCCCTCATGCACCAGCAGGCCCACGAATGCGGCCGCGCTCAGCGACAGGCTGCCCACGGCCAGACGTTGTTTCAGGTTCATGGCTCAATCCTCCTTGTGTTGGTCTGCGAGTTGTGCAATCAGGTCAGGCCGAAACCCCGACCAATGCCGGCCATCAGGCGCCACCACCACTGGCGCGCTCTGGTGGCCCAGCTCGCGCAGGGCCTGGGCGTGATCGGCCGCATCCAGCAGCCGATAGGCGATGCCCAACTTGTCCAGCGCGCGGCAGGTCATGCGGCAGGGCTGGCAGTGCGCGCGTGTGTACACCTCAACCATTGCCGCCTCCGTCGATGTAGGGCCCGGCGGTGTCCATGCCGGCGTAGCGCGCCAGCATCCGGCTGTCGTGTTCTTCCTGCTCGCGCCGGTCGCGGCGCTCGGCGAACTCGCGCTTGATGGCCAGCTCGTTGCGCTTGAAAAACCACGTAATGGCCATGCCGCCAAACACGCCGATTGCGCCTACCAGCACGCTCCAAAACTGCGGCGAAGTGAACATGCTCACGACGATGGAGCCGCCGCCGAAAATGGCCGTGCCCTTGCTCGATGCGCTGGCCAGCGCGGCGCTGGCTGCGGCCTGCTGGGCCTCGGTGTGGGACTGGCCCGTCAAAAACACGCCCAGGGCCTTGAGCGTCTTGGGGATGCGGTGCATTTGTTTGCCTCATGAAAAAAGCCGCCCATGTGGGCGGCGGTCTTGAAACAGAAGGGGCCCTACGCGGGCCAGTTGCTGGAAATGATGCGCCCCATCCAGAACGGCGAGAGGCCATCGAACTGAACGCACTGAAACTCCAACAGCATCACGCGGCCTGCAGTCAGAGACTGACTCACCGTATTACGCCCATGCGGCCAATACAGATCGGGATGCGCCGCCGTGCGCGCTGGCACCGAAGGGCGCAGCCACACCCGCACCGTTCGGCCGACTTGGTTGTGCGCCCAGGACTGAGTGGACAGCACCTGCACCGTGGCCGCCGTGGGCATCAGGTACTGCAAGCCCTTGGCCGGATCGTCCAGGTCGATGGTGTTGTTGCTGGCGCTGCCGGCAGCGGGCCGGTAGGGCTTTTCTCGATGGGCCACCAACGTCTTGTTGTGCAGCTCCTGGGGCGTACCCTCCAGCACCAGGCGCTGCCAGGGCCGCCAGTGGCCGGTGCGCTTGCGCCGGTAGTAGATTTGCTCATCGGGCGTGTGCACGCCGCTGACAAACTGCAAAATGTCATTGGTACTGTTGACCCATTGATGCACCACCGTGTAGCCAGCGCCTACTGGGTTGTTGCCCAGGTTGTTGCCCGTAAATGACACGTTGTACATGGGCAGATTGTTCAGATCGCGCCCTGGTGCATGCACCATCCAGGTGCCGATGCTGAAATCCCCCACGCGCAGCACGCGGCCATTGGTGTTGTCCTCGCGGCTGGTAGTCAGCGTGGCCATGGCCGCATTGCCAAACGCCGGCTTGCCCTGCACGTCCGCCCACTGCACAGGGCCGCCCAGATCGGGCTTGCCCTGGATATCGTCCCAATGCACCGGCTGATCGAAATCGGGCTTGCCTTGAATGTCGGCCCAGTTGACCTCATCGCGTAGGCCTACCGACATATGCGCCGTCAGCGCCAGGCGCGCGTGCTGGCGGTCGATGATGTACACGCAACCGGGCTGCAGCGTGCCGGCCTTGGCCGAGACGTTGAACTGGCCCTGGGTGATGGAGGTGATTTTTGCGACTGCCATCATTACCCCCGCCTGCCCAGAATCTGGCCAACGTGCAGCCAGGTGATTTTGTTGCCACCAGAAACCGCAGTCGTTTGGCCATAAAGCGATTTGCCCCACTCATAGCCAGGCGAGCCACTGCTGCCGGTGGCGCATCTTGGATTACTCCAAGCACCGCCAGGCGTGCAGGCGGTCTGGCCGGGGCGGCCTGGGTCTGGGCCCTCAATGATGGTGGTGCCTGGCCGGTAGCCCTGGCCCTCGCCGCCCGCGCCGCCGGAGGCGGTGACGCTGTGGCCCGCAGTGTCCGTGGCCGTGGCACTGCTGCCAGGAAGCCCACTGCCCCCGGCAGCAGAAATAATGCCCCGGTTGTCGATGGACAGCTCAGAGGCGAAACCGCCATGAACAAAAATTGCCCACTCCAATCCGCTGGTAGAAGCGATGCGAGAGCCACCAATGCGGGTTGCAGGGCTGATCTCAACACTCACACCGCCTGGGAAATGCTGATCGGCCTTGAACTCCAGCCGATTGACGTTGGCGCACTCAAAGCGCACTCGCAGCGGCGATTGCCCGTTCCAGCCCGCCGCCAGGGCCATTTGATGCACGTTGGGATGCACCACATCCTGCGCCACCAACAGCACGAACTCACCGCCGCCCACAGCCAAAACATGACGATTGGCAAACATAGTCAATACTCATCGCTGACCGCGGCCAGCCAAAAAAATTGCCCGCCGATGCGGGCATTGTTGAAGGCGACCACGTAGGTCTTGCCGGCCTTGAGCTGCGGGATGCGGCCCCGTGGCCATTTGACCGAGCCATGCGGCACGAACGTCACATTGGCCGTGGGCGTGATGAACGCGATGCAGCTGCGCCCGGCCAGGTTGGTGGATGTGGGGTCGGCATAGATGGTGATGTTGCCGCCTGGGCGCATGGCCACATTGCTGCGCTCGACCAGGGCCAGCGCCGCGCTTGTGCCCAGATCGTGCTGCACCTCCTGCGGATTGGTGAGCATCGCCCCATTGAGCGGCGCTTTGCTGTTCAGCGCCCCCTGCAGGCCGTTGACGTCGCCCACGCCGTGGCTGTGGCTGGCATTGGCCTTGCCATTGAGCGCCGCTTGCAGGCCCGTCACCTGATAGATGCCGTGGCCGTGGTCGCTCGGCGCTTTGCCATCCAGCGCCGCCTGCAAGCCCGCCACGTTGGCCATCGTGTGCGTGTGGCCGGCCTCGGCCTTGCCAGCCAGCGCCTGCTTGAGCACGGCAGCGTCGATCCAGCGATCTGCCGCGCCCTGCTGCACCTGGGTGATGCTCGCCTTGTAGGCCATAGGCACCGGGTTCTGCACGCTGGCTGCCGCGTCCGTGGCCGTTTGCGCCGCCTGCTGGGCCTGCTGCCGCGCCTGCTGCGCTTGCTCATTGGCCTGCTGGGCCTGGCTGCGCGCTGTGCTGGCCAGCTCGGCCTGCTCATGCGCGTGCGTGGCGTTCTTGAATGTGTCCGCTGCCGCCTTGTTGAACTGCGGCACGCTGGCATTGGTGGCCGCCGCCCAGGCCGAGCGTTTGACCTCCAACGCCGCTGCGCCGTCGGCCTGCACGCCAGGGTCTGGCAGCTCGGCAATGGGGGTGGGTTGTACGCGATCAGTCATTGTTGACAAGCCCCTCGATGGTGATGGAAACGTCTGAATAGTCCGGGTAAGCAATCAGCACCTCGCAGCGCATGCGCCCGTAAAAAATGGTCGAAGTCCAGCGCTCCGAGGGCACCAGCACTGCCGGGGCCTCGCGCAGCTGCACGATGTGCCGGTACAGATCATCGAGCGCGCTGTTGTCCAGCACCAGGTCGAACGCGCCGCCACTGGCCCAGCCGCGCTTGACGTACTTGCGCCGGCCAAACTCGTTGACCTCATTGAGCGAGTAGTCCGTGATGGACAGCCGCGCGCCCACCTTCACACCCAGGCCCCATTCACGCACGTCGCCAAACAGGATGGGCCCCAGCTCCATGCCCGCCCCGCCGGTGAAGTCCACCGTCAGCGTGGCATTGGGGTAGCCGGGCAGGTCTTCGCGCAGCTTCCAAACCTCGGCCGATTCGTAGGGGCCGTAAAGCCAGTTGAACCAGGTCGGCGCGGCTGTGGGCTGGGAGGTGACAGTCTTGTCGTACACCAGCCCGGCCACCGGGTCTTGCATGCGCACGCGCACCGACTCCACGGCCACGGTGTCCAGCACGATCAGGCCATTGATGGCCTGGCCAGGCTTGAACACGTACTGCGCGCTGTGCGGCGCGCGCGTGCGCACCAGCTGGGCCGCATCGAACATGCGCCAGCGGTTCGTCGGGTCTACGTCCACCCAACGCTGCGGGTCTTGCTCTGGCGGGGTGTTGCTCACCCCAGCCATGCCCGACTCGTAGATTCGGTGGCCCCGGATCACGCGCGCGAACTGCGCATAGTCCTGCCCGGCCTGCCAGGGCGGGTGGTCGTTTTCCGGCACGGTGCTGGACACCAGCACGGCGTCCGTGACCTGCACCGGGCGAAGCGTTTTGAACGCCATCAATGCACCTCCAAGCCCTCGCGGGCGAATTTCTCCAACACGTCAGCGGCGCGCTTGACCTGGCGCACGTTGGCGCCAAAGCCAGCCTCCACCGCCGCCTTGAGTTCCTTGCGCAGCAGCTGCACCTCGGCCAGCAGGGCCGGGCTGTGGCCGGCCTGATCGAGCACGCGCGGCGGCGGCGTCACGCGCACGTCGCCAGGCGCGCTCTGGGCGCGCTCGGCCGGCGCGCGGCTGTCCGGGTCGAACTGCGCGGCGCGCTTGAGCACGGCATCGAGCGCCGCCTGGGTTTCCTGCAGCGAGCTGGCCATAGCAATCTGCGCGCTGCGCACTTCGCTGGCGCTGCCGGCGCTGCCCTTGATGGCTTCCTCCAGCGCCTGCACGATGGCCGGCAACTGCTGGGCCGCGTTGGCATCGCCGGCGCGCGCATGGGCTGTCAGCACCGCAAACTGCGCTTGCAGGTAGCT
>JAUMYI010000127.1 GCA_030528705.1 Comamonadaceae bacterium
TGATGGGCAGGCGCACGTTGCGGTAGGCGTGGCGCGCCATGACGCGGCGCACCGCATCTTCCAGCCACTGCCAGCGGCTGGATTCGGGCGGCAGGATGTCGTTCATGCCTTTGACGGCTTTAAGTGCGGGGGCTTTGTCTTTGGACATGGGATTGTCGGGGTGCTTTATCGATCGTTCAGTGGCTGTGTTCAGTTGCTGTGGTCTGCAGTCATGGTGCATCGGCGGTGCCGGCGATCCAGTGCAGATCGGTTTGAGCCAAAGCTTTGGGGAACAGGTATTGCCCGCCAAGCACTGGCACATCCAGCTGCTGCCAACTGGGGTTGAAATCGGTTTGCGCCTGTACGGCATCCAGTAGCAAAGTGGTGCAGTAAAGCGGGGAAGACGTGCGATCAGTCAAGGAAAAACGCTCGCCCAGCCGGGCTGCAGCATGATGGGCGCTGGCTGTGCGCTGTGCTGCATTCATAAAGCGGGGGCGAGCCACGGCCAGGCGGTCGGCCATCTCGGCGGATGCGAAAGCGTCCCAACCGGTGAAGATGACTTGATCGGGGTTTTCGGGGTCATCGTCGGTCGTGGCGTGTGCAATGAGAATGTGCGGGGTCGTTTGCACCACGATGCCGACATGGGAAAAAACGCTGCCACTGAGCGCGCGTATCCATCGGCTATCGCTCGATATGCCACCACGAAAAATCCAATCGCCCACTTGAATGTCGCCTGGCACGGCCAGAATGGGGCCGCCAAGCGCATGTGAAGCCGCAGTTGAGGCATTGAGGGTTAGCGCCAAGCTCAAAGCTGCGCCGACAACAGCCGCTAACCGATACCGCATCAGAGACGCACTTTCCACTTTCCATCGACTTTGATGGTGCGAACGTTCTCTTGCTTTTCATGGTTCTTGAAAATCACCCGTAGCCGCACCTGAACCAGGTTGGGGTCACGGGGGCTGGTTTCAGCAGACGTGACTTCGACGCTTTTGAATCCACCGAACTGTGCGTCGGCCTTGGCCTTGGATTCGGCGGCTCTTGCACGCAACTTGCCTTCCACCAGCTCTGCTTCGCCGGCCTTGGCGTGATCAGGGATATGCACCAGCTTCACAACGGTATCGGCATCGCCTTTGTAGGCCGCTTGAACAAATGCCTTGGCCGCAGCCTCTGGTGAGCTTGCCCCGCCTGAGCAGGCGATCAACACGCTTGCCGTTGCCAGCATGAGCAGTGCGCCGATCCATCGTTTCAGCGTCATGGGACTTCCTCCTGCGTTGACTTGTGATCTCAGTTGCTTTCAGCTCACCGCGCTTGCGCCATAACGCCGCTCAACGTACTCACTGACGATGCGATGGAACTGCTGGGCAATGTCCTCGCCCTTGAGGTGCATGGCTTTTTCACCGTCGATGAACACCGGCGCCGAGGGCGCTTCGCCGTTGCCGGGCAGGCTGATGCCGATGTCGGCGTGTTTGCTCTCGCCGGGGCCGTTGACGATGCAGCCCATGACGGCCACCTTCATGTTCTCCACGCCCGGATAGCGCGCGCGCCACAGCGGCATTTGCGCGCGCAAGAAATCGTCGATCTGCTTGGCCAGCTCCTGGAAGGTGGTGCTGGTGGTGCGCCCGCAGCCCGGGCAGGCGGTGACGCTGGGCACGAAGGTGCGCAGGCCCAGGGCCTGCAGGATTTCGCTGGCCACCACCACTTCCTGCGTGCGCGCCTCGCCCGGCTGGGGCGTGAGGCTGACGCGGATGGTGTCGCCAATGCCTTCCTGCAACAGCAGCGACAGCGCCGCGGCCGAGGCCACGGTGCCCTTGGCGCCCATGCCCGCTTCGGTCAGACCCAGGTGCAGCGGGTAGTTGCAGCGGCGCGAAAGCTCACGATACACAGCCACCAAGTCCTGCACGCTGCTGACCTTGCAGGAGAGCACGATTTGCCCGGCGGCCATGCCCAGCTTCTCGGCCTTGTGCGCCGAGTCCAGGGCCGATGAGATCAGCGCCTCGTACATGACCTGGCGCGTGTCCCAGGGCTGGGCGCGCTGCAGGTTCTCATCCATCAGGCGCGCCAGCAGCTCCTGGTCCAGACTGCCCCAGTTCACGCCGATGCGCACGGGCTTGTCCCACTTCAGCGCGGCCTCGATCATCTGGCCGAACTGGATGTCGTGGCGCGCGCCCTTGCCCACGTTGCCGGGGTTGATGCGGTATTTGGACAGGGCCTGGGCGCAGGCGGGGAAGTCGCTCAGCAGCTTGTGGCCGTTGAAGTGAAAGTCGCCCACCAGCGGCACGCTCACGCCCATGCGGTCGAGCTGCTCGCGGATGTGCGGCACGGCCTCGGCGGCTTTGTTGGTGTTGACGGTGATGCGCACCAGCTCCGAGCCGGCCTGCGCCAGCTCCTTGACCTGGATGGCCGTGGCGATGGCGTCCTCGGTGTCGGTGTTGGTCATGGACTGGATGCGCACTGGCGCGCCCCCGCCCAGGGTGACGAGGTGCTCGCCCCAGCGCACCTGCGCCTGCAGGCAGTGGTGCGGGCGCGGCTCAGACAACGGGATGGGGGAGCTGGCCTGGGCCTGGCTCACGGCGACACCTCAAAGCGCGCCACGTTGCCACGCGCAAAGGGCTGTAGATCGAAGGGCTGGCCCTTGACGGTGACCTTGACGGCATCGGCGCGGCCGATTTCCACACGCAGCGGCGGCTCGTTGGTGATGGCGATTTCACGGCCCTTGGGCAGCGTGCTCTGGTGCAGGATGGCGTTGGAGGCATCGCGGATCTGAATCCACACCGACTCCTGCGCCTGGATGTTCAAGGTATGCACTGGCGCCGCAATGCCGGCAGCCTCGCCCGCACCTGCCACACCAGCAGTGGCAGGGCTGGGCACTGGGGACGAGTGCTCGGCGGATGCGCCCGTCTGGCCAGGGCCAGGCGCGTTTTCTTCATCGTCTGGCTTGTCCTCGGGCTCTTCAGGCGCCTGTGCGGAGCGCGGCTCGGCCCCGGCGCCATCATTCAGGCCAGGGATGTGCAGGGGTTGGCTGCGCAGGCCATCGGCCGCGCTTGGCGCACCCGCTGGCTCGCGCGCGCCCGTGGCTTCGCCCACAGGCGCCCAGCCCAGTCGCTGCTGGATCTGCGGCCAGAAAAACACCACCAGTGCCGCCAGCAGCAGCAGCACGCCCAGCACCCAGGCCGAGCGCGGAATGCCTGATGATGGCGGCTTGCGCTCCCCGCCCAGCGCCGGTTGTTCCGTGGCCTTGAAGGCCCGGTTCAGGCCATCGGAGTCACGCGCCAGCCGCGGCGCATGGGCGCTGGGAAACAGCGTCATGACGGGCTGCGCATCCGCGCCCAGCAGGCGGCAGATGCTCAATGCCAGCGCGCGCGTGAAGACCATGTCCGGCAGCATGGCGTAGTCGTCGCGCTCCAGTGCTTCGAGCTTGTCCACAGGCACCTTCAGCACGGCCGCCAACTCGGGCAGGCTGACCTCGCGCTCCATCCGGTAATAGGCCAGCAGTCCGCCAGGGGTTTTGAAGGACTCGATCGAAGGCTTGCTCAAGCCAGGCATGGCCTGCCCCTCCTGCTGCGCTTCGCTCTGGGCTGCGGCCAGGGCGGCCTCATCGGCCGCGGCGGCGTCGGCAGCTGCTTCGTAGTCACTCATAGAAGGCCCCACGCTCATACAGGGCGAACTCGCGCGAGTTCGGGAAACGGTGTGCCAACACGCTGCCGAGTTCGCGCACGCGGTCGCGCCGGCCCAGGGCGTTTTCCACCTTGATGCCCAGCCACAGCGTTTCGGCATTGGCCAAATCAGAGCCATTGAGGCGGCGCAGATAGGTCTGCGCATCGGCCACGCGCCCGGCGTGGTAGAGCATGCTGGCCAGGTTGTAGGCCACGATGGGGTTGTTGGGATCGACCTCATAGGCGCGCTGCAGCGTGGCCATGGCCGCGCCGGCCTTGCCAGCACTTTGCTGGCACAGGCCCTTGGCCATGAGCGTGCGCGCCGAAGCGGTGTAGCCCGGCACGGCCAGTACGCGGTCGAAATAGCCTTCGGCATCGGCATAGCGGCCCTGGCGGCACAGAATCCAGCCATAGTTGTGCTGCGCATCGGGGTCGTTGCCGCGCTCGCGCATGACGCGCGCGTAATCGGCTTCGGCAGCGGCAAAGTTGTGCTGGTCTGCGTGGATCATGCCGCGCAGCATGTAGGCCTCGACCATGTGCGGCGCAATGGACAGCACGTGGTTGATCTCCTCCAGCGCGACGCTGCTGCGCCCGGCGCGCAGGTATTCGGAGGCCAGCTCCAGGCGCACCTTGGCCGCGCGCTGGACATCGGGCCCGGATGCCGCAGCCGCCGCGCCCGGCGTGGCCACCGGCACGGAAGATCGGGTGTACGACGTCTGGCAGGCCGTCAGGCCCAGGGCGGCTGCAGCCAGGGCCAAGGCCGCAGGCAGGCGCCAGAGAAGATGGCGAGGTTTCATGCGTTGATCTCCAAACGGTGGGCCTGGCCCGGCGCCGTGGCCGAGCCGGTTTCCGGGGCTGCCTGTGCAACGGCCTGCACGGCAGCAGGTTGGCGCTGGCGCTGCATGCGCACCAGCGCATGGGTGCGGTCCTGCACTTCGCCAGCCAGTTGGCCGCAGGCGGCGTCGATGTCGTCGCCGCGCGTCTTGCGCACGGTCGTGACGATGCCCGCCTGCAGCAGCACCTGCGCGAAGGCCTGAACGCGCTGCGGTTTCGAGCACTTCAGGCCCGAGTCGGGAAACGGGTTGAACGGAATCAGATTGAGCTTGCACCAGCCTGTGTCCTGGCGGTCGCTGCCTGGCGCGGCGCTGAGCAGCTCGACCAGCGCGCGGGCATGGGCATCGCTGTCGTTGACGCCATCGAGCATGCAGTACTCAAAGGTGATGAAATCGCGCGGCGCATATTGCAGGTAGCGCCGGCAGGCCGCCATCAACTCGGCCAGCGGGTACTTGCGGTTCAATGGCACGAGCTGGTCGCGCAGCGCGTCGTCTGGCGCGTGCAGCGACACGGCCAGCGCCACCGGCGCGCTTTGGCTGAGGCGGTCCATCATCGGCACGATGCCCGAGGTGGACACCGTCACGCGGCGGCGCGAGAGGCCATAGGCGTTGTCATCGAGCATGGTGCGCAGCGCCGGCACCAGCTGGCCATAGTTTTGCAGCGGCTCGCCCATGCCCATCATCACCACGTTGGTGATGATGCGCTCATCGCGCGCAAATCGGCGGCGCAGCGTGTGCTCGGCATACCAGAGCTGGGCGATGATCTCGGCGCTGCTGAGATTGCGGCTGAAACCCTGGTGGCCGGTCGAGCAAAAGCGGCAGCCAATGGCGCAGCCCGCTTGCGAGGACACGCACAGCGTAGCTCGGTCGCGCTCGGGGATGAATACGGCCTCCACCGCATTGCCCTGCCCTACGTCAAACAGCCATTTGATCGTGCCATCGCGCGAGACCTGCTCGGCCAGCACCGGCAGCGCCTGCACCTGGGCATGCTCGCGCAGCTTGGCGCGCAGCGACTTGGCCAGGTCGGACATGGCATCGAAATCGGCCACGCCGCGCTGGTGAATCCAGCGGTAGAGCTGCGTGGCGCGAAAGCGCTTTTCCCCCAATTGCGCGCACCATTGCACCAGGGCCTCATGGTCCAGCCCCAGCAGGGAGACTTTCTGCGCAACGGGAGAGCTCATTGGCAAATGTGTGTGATCCAGACACCGGCCCTGCTGCAAGCGCCGGCATCGGGAAGAAAAAGAAAAAACAGGACGGCAGGGCCAGCCCGCGGCCACTCACCGGAGTGTCTCACATCGGCACAGCCACCGCCCAGGGGGCGCCGGGAAAGAGCAGCGCAGCCCCCCAAAGGTTCCGATGTGTCTGCAAAAGACATCCAGACACACCGGATGGGCCATCAACGCGAATAGATGTTCAGGCCGGGGAAGAAGAAAGCCACTTCGACCTGGGCGGTCTCGGCAGCGTCCGAGCCGTGCACGGCGTTGGCGTCGATGCTGTCGGCGAAGTCGGCGCGGATCGTGCCAGCGTCGGCCTTCTTCGGATCGGTGGCGCCCATCAGCTCACGGTTCTTGGCGATGGCGTTCTCGCCCTCGAGCACCTGCACCATGACGGGGCCGGAGACCATGAAGTCCACCAGATCCTTGAAGAAGGGGCGCTCCTTGTGCACGGCGTAGAACTGCTCGGCTTCCTGGCGCGACAGATGCACCATGCGCGCAGCGGCGATCTTCAGGCCGGCGTTCTCAAAGCGGGCATAGATTTGACCAATGACGTTTTTCGCCACGGCATCGGGCTTGATGATGGAAAGGGTGCGTTCGATTGCCATAAGAGATCCCAATGGGTTGAAAGAAACGGAAAAAACCCGTGATTCTAACTTTTTGCTGCCCGATGTGCCGCGCTGACACCCAAGCCAGCGCAGCCATTCAGCGCCTGCGCCACCAATAAGCCATGGCCCAGTTCTCCATCACCTGCACATACGGCGGCATGGGCGCTTGAAAGGCCAGGCGCTGCGCGTTGTAAACGACGCGGAAGTTGCTGGCGTACCAGGCGGGCACCATGATGTTTTCGGCGGTGATGACGCGCTCGAGCGCGCGGCAGGCGGCCTGGTAGTCGGGCTGGGTTTCGGCCTGCACCATGCGGGCGATGAGGGCGTCGGCCGCCGGGCTTTTCAGGCCGCTGTAGTTGGCCGAGCCGTTTTGATCGGCCGCAA
>JAUMYI010000128.1 GCA_030528705.1 Comamonadaceae bacterium
TGCAGGCCGCCCTGGTAGTAGGCGCTGGCGTAGTAGTAGCGGTTGCCCAGGTTCTTGGCGTGCAGGCGCAAGCTGGCGCTCTGGCCGGCGATGCGGCCCTGGTAGCCGATGCCGGCGTCCCACAGCGCGTAGCCGGGGATGAAGCCGCTGTTCTGGGCATCGACCGGGCGGCGGCCGACGTAGCTGAGCGTGGCGTCGGCCCACAGGCCGGGCAGGCTGGCGAAGTCATGGCGCAGGCCCAGCGCGGCGCGCCAGCGCGGCACCCCCTCGCTGCGCTTGCCCAGCGTGGCCGGGTCGCTCACGCGCTGCAAGGCCGTGTCCAGGAAGGCGAGGTTGCCGTGCAGCGTCAGGCCCGGGCGCAGGCGGCCGCTGGCGTTGAGCTCGAGGCCACGGTGCAGGAAGCGCCCGTCGCTGACGAAGTCGTTGGCCGTGTTGAGGTAGCTGGCATCGCGGCGGATCGCGAACAGCGCCGCGCCCAGGTTCAGGCGCGGGTGCCAGTCGGCTTTGAGGCCCAGCTCCAGCTGCTCGGAGGCGATGGCCTGGGTGGGCGCGTTGGCGTTGTTGGCGTTGTAGGGCGCGTATTCGCCGGCCTCGAAGCCACGGGCGTAGCTCAGGTAGCCCATGAGGCGCTCGCTGGGGCGGTACATCAGCGCGGCGGCGGGCACGAAGACGTTCTTGCGCTGCGGCGCCGCGCCTTCCTGCAGGTCGCTGGCGCGGTAGCGGATGTAGCGCCCGCCCAGCAGCAGTTGCAGGCGCTGGCTCAAATGCAGCAGGTCGCTGGCGAACAGCGAGTGCTCGCGGATGCGCATGCGAAACGCCACCGGGCGGCGCGCGCCGAATTCCCAGACCGGCGGCTGCACGGGCCTGAGCACGTTGCCCACCGAGATGCGGCCCACGGCCAGCTCGGGGCCGCTTTCGATGAAGTCCGCCTGCGGCGTTTCGCCACGCAGCCCGCGCCAGGCGGCGCCGACGAACAGCTCGTGGCGCACGCGCCCCAGCGTGAAGCTGCCCGCCAGGTGGGTTTGCCAGGCGCGGTTGGCAAAGCGTTCCTGGCGGAAGGCGTACAGGTCGGCGTAGCCGATGTCGCCGTTGGGCTGGATGTCGAAATAGTCCGTGAAGATCTCGCCGCCATGCAGGCGCGAGGCCGCCAGCTGCGTGACCGAGACCCAGCCGCCGTCCAGCGCGTATTCGAGCCTGGCGTCCAGGTTGGCCACGCGGGTCTGGTAGCGCCACCAGGCCGGGGCCAGCAGGGCGCGCCGGTCGATGCGCGGCGGCAGCACGAAGCTGGCCGGGTTCAGCGGGTCGGCCACCACGCTCTTGTGATACCAGTCGGCGTTCCATTGCAGCAGCGCGCGACTGCCCAGGCGCAGATCCGCGGCCAGGCCGATGAACTTGCGCCGCAAATCGCCCGCGTGGTTGAAGCGGCCGCGCTGCTCGTGCGCGGCATTGAGCCGCCAGCCCAGCCGGCCGTCGAAGGCGCTGCGGTTGGCATCGACGGCGTCGTAGCGCCCGCCCAGCGAGGAGGCCCGCGCCGTCACGTGCACGAACGGCTGCCTGCCCGGGCGCTTGAGAAGGTAGTTGAGCGTGCCGCCGGGCGAGTTGAAGCCGTACAGAAAGCCCGAGGGGCCTTTGAGCACGTCGATGCGCTCGATGTTCTCCAGCGCCTCGTCGTGGTAGGGCAGCAGGGCGATGCCATCGCGGCGGATGCCGTGGAAGTTGTCCATCTTGAAGCCGCGCAGGCGGAAGCTGTCGAAGCTGCTGCCCAGGGAGGCTCCCGCGAGCGAAGGGTCCAGCGCCAGGGCGTCCAGCGCGGTGCGCGCCGCGCTTTCGCTGATGTGGCGCGCGTCGTAACGCTGGATCGACAGTGGCAGCGCCATCGTGTCCCTGGCGCCAAAGGCGCCGGCATTGACTTCGAAGGCCCGGTTCAGCGGCGCGCTGACGGTGACGGCCTCCAGCTCGGGCGCCTCGGCGGTCGGCTCGGGGGCCTGCGTGGCCTGCCGCGTGGCCGCGTCGGCGCCCGGCTGGGCCTGCGCCAGACAGGGGGCCAGCAGCATCAGGCCCAGCAGCAATTGCGTGGCGGGGCGCAGCGGCCGTGGGCGTGCGCGGTCGATGGTGTGGCGGATGGCGTGGTGCATGGCGTGTCTCCTCAAAAATCCATCCGGGCGCTGAGCGTGAGGCTGCGGGGCGCGCCGTACATGTTGCCTTCGCGCAGGCCGATGCGGCGGTAGTAGTGCTTGTCCAGCAGGTTGTCCACCGTCAGCCGCAGCGCCAGCGCCGGGCGGGGCGCGTAGCCCAGGCTGGCGCTCCAGACGGCGTAGCCGGGCTGGCGGGCCGCGCCGACGTGGGTGGCGCTTTGCGCGCTCAGGCCGCCGCCCAGGCTCCAGCCCTGCCAGCCTGGCCATGCGCGGCCCAGCTCGTAGCGGGTGTACAGGCGCAGCATGTGGCGCGGGGCGATGCTGCGCAGGGGCTGGCCTTCGTTGGCCGAGGGCGTGCCGTCGGCCTTGCGGTCGCGCAGGTACTTGGCGGCGTTGTAGGTGTAGCCGGCGAACCAGTGCCAGCCGCGCCGGAGCTGGCCGTTGAGCTCGGCCTCCAGGCCCTGGCTGCGCACCTGGCCGGCGCTGATGTGGCAGGCGCCGCCGCCGGGGTGGCCCGGGCAGTCCGCCGGGTGCTGCGGGTCGATCTGCGCGCGGTGGCGCTCGTCGGTGCGAAACAGGGCCAGCGCGCCGTGCAGGCGGCCGTCGGCCAGGCGGCTTTTGAGGCCGATCTCGTAGTTGCGGCCCACGGCCGGCGCCAGCGGTTTGCCGCTGGCCTGGTAGAGCTGGCTTTGCACGCGGAAGATGTCGCTGTAGCTGGCGTAGAACGTGTGCTGTGGGCGCCAGTGCCAGAGCAGGCCGGCGTAGGGCGTGAGCTGGCCCTGCTGCCGGTGTTGCTGGCTGCTCTGGCCCGAGGGCAGTTCGCGGCGCCGGTGCTGGTACCAGCTGGCGCGCGCGCCGCTGACCAGCGTCAGGCTCTCGCCCAGCGACCAGCGCAGCACGCCGTAGAGGCCGCTTTGCCGGATCTTGGTCTCGCTGGTTCTGGCCAGCGCGGGCATGGCCGGCTCGGCGATGTGGCCGGGGTCGAAGTGCAGCGGCACGGGCTGGCCCTCGGGCGGGAACTGCCAGCCCTGCTTGACGAAGCCGGGGTTGTCGCGCGCGCCGTGGCTGGCGCCGATGCTCAGGCCGTGCCAGCGGGAGAACAGGCGCACGCGCCCTTCGACGGACACATCCAGGCCGTACTGCCGCGACGCGTAGCGCCCGGCATTGCCGCGCAGCGACAGGCCGCCGTGGCCGGCCGGGTCGTGGCTGCCGCGCACGTAGGCGCCCTTGAAGACGCTGGTTTCCTTGAGCAGCGAGGCATTGGCGCGCAGGCTCCAGTCGGCGTCGAAGGCGTGCTGCCAGTCGGCGAAAAGCTGGCTGGTCTCGAAGTCGTAGCGGCTCCAGGGCGCGGTGAAGCTGCGCCGGCGCGGCAGGCGCAGGTCGCGGCCATCGCTGGCGCGCGGGTGGCCGGTCTCCATCGGGAAATGCGCCTTTTGATGGCTGGCGCCCAGGCCCACGGTGCCGCGCGGCCCGGTGTCGGCCTCCAGCATGGCGTAGGCCACCTGCTTGTGCGCCGCTGGCGCATCGAAGAAAAAGCCCTTGTGCTGGTAGGCCAGCACGGCGCGGCCGCGCAGGCTGCCGCTGGCGTTGAGCGCGCCGGTGGCGTCCAGCTCGGCGCGGCGCTGCGCCCAGGCGCCCAGGCTCAGCTGCGCGCCCAGGCGGCGCCGGGCCAGCGGGCGCTTGCGCACGGCATTGACGGTGCCGCTGGGCTGGCCAGCGCCGGCGTACAGGCCATCGGCGCCGCGCAGCACTTCGATGCGGTCCACCGTGGCCAGGTCCGGCTGGCCGTCAAAGCCGCCCCAGCCGGTGAGCATGGACACGCCGTCGAAGGCCACGTTCAGCAAGGGAAAACCGCGCGCGTAGTAGTCATAGACCACGCCGGCGGCGGCGGCATTGACGGTGATGCCCGGCGTCTGCGCCAGGGCCTGCTCCAGCGAGTGCAGGTGCTGGTCGTCCAGGCGCTGGCGCGTGAGCACGCTGACCGATTGGGGCGTCTCGTGCAAGGCCAGCTCGCGCCGCCCGATGGTGCTGGCCTGGGCGGCGTAGCTGCCGCTGCCCTCGCTGAAGGCGCTGGCGCGGCCCAGCACCTGCACGGTGGGCAGCGTGGCCCCGGCGCCGTGCTCTGCGGGCTGGTGCTCAGACTGGCTTGCGGGCTGGCCTTCGGGCTGATCTTCGGCCCCGGCAGCCGGCGTCAGGGTGTAGCGCCCAGGCCCGCTGGGCCGCGCTTGCAGGCCCGTGCCGCGCAGCAGTTGCGCAAAGCCCTGCGCCACCGTGTGGCGGCCCTGGAGGCCGGGCGAGTGCAGGCCCTGCGTGCGCGCCGCGCTGAAGCTCAGCGTCACCCCGGCGGCCAGGGCATAGCGGTTCAGCGCCTCGCCCAACGGCCCGGGCGGAATGTGGAACCTGCGCGCTGCCTGCGGCGTGGCCGGGTCTTCTTGGTGCAGGGCCGGGTGCGTGGCCGGCTGCGGCGCAGCCTGCGCCGTTTGCGCCGTTTGCCGCGTTTGTGCCGTCTGTGCCTGCGCGGTCTGGGCCGGCGCCAGCGCCCCGGCCAGCAAGGCCAGCGCCCCGGCCCGGGCAAGCGGGCCGGGCGGCCTGCCAGCGTGTGGATGCATACCGGACTGCCTTTCGTGTTTTCGTGCGTTGGGGTTCTCGTGCATGTCTTTCATGCAGAGGACACGCCAGGCGCGCGAAAAGTGAAAGCCGCGGCGGATTTTTTTGCGCCGGCCGCTCAGCGCGGCTCGGCGCGGGGCGCGATGCGGGTGCGCAGGCCCGTCCAGTCGCGCTCGATGCGCAGCGCGAAGCTCTCGGCCAGGCTGGCCAGGGCCTGGTCGGTGTCGTCCAGCGGCAGCACGCCGGAGACGCGCAGCCCGGCCACGGCCGGGTCGCAGCTCAGCCAGCCGCGCCGGTAGCGCGCTAGCTCGGCGGCCACCTCGGCCAGCGGCCGGTCCCAGACCACCAGCCGCCCCTGCGCCCAGGCGCCGGCGCCAGGCGCGCTGGCCTCGATGGCGCCAACGCCCGCGCGCTGCACGCGCAGGCGCTGGCCGGCCTGCACGCGCTGGGCCGCGCCGGGCTGGCCCAGCGGGCTGACCTGCACGGCGTGCTCCAGCACCGTCACCGTGCTGGCCTCTGGCGCCACCCGCACTTCAAAGCGGGTGCCCAGAGCCAGGATGCGCGCCTGCGGCGTGTACACGACGAAGGGCCGCGTCGGCTGCGCGGGATCGGGCCGGGTCGTCACCAGGATGGCGCCCTGGCGCAGGCGCAGCGCGCGCTCGCTGGCGTGGAAGTCCACGTCCAGGGCGGTCTGGCTGTCCAGCTCCAGCGCGCTGCCATCGGCCAGCTCCAGGCGGCGGCGCTCGCCCAGCGCGGTGACTTGAGCGGCCCGCCCGGAGAGCTGGCGCCAGCCCAGCGCCGCGCCGCCGCCGGCGAGCAACAGCAGCGCCAAGGCGCGCAGCACCGGGCGGCGCGCGGGGCCGGGCCGATCCAGGGTGGACAAGGCGATGCCCGCGGGCACCTTGGCCATGCGCTGGCCCAGGGCCTGCACGCGGGCCCAGGCCTGGGCGTGCAGCGGATCGGCGGCCAGCCAGGCGGCAAAAGCCTGCTCTTGCTGCTGGCGCTGCTGCGCCGGGCCGCGCAGCTCGGCCGCGCCGGGCAGCAGGCGCGCATACCACAGCGCGGCCTCTTCGATGGCTTTTTGCTCCTGGGCGCTGGCCGGCTTCATGGCGGCTTCAGGGAGGATTCCGGGTGAATTCCGGGTGGCGTCATGACAGCGCCGGCGGCGCGTGCAGGCAGCAATGCGCCATGGCGCGGGCCACGTAGTTGACCACGGTGCGCGGCGTCACGCCAATGTCGCGCGCAATGGCCGCGTAGCCCAGGCCCTCGAACTGCGCCAGCAAAAAGGCGCGCTTGACCTTGGGGCCCAGCGCGCTGAGCAAGGCGTCGAGCTCCAGCACGGTCTCGCGCAGCAGGCAGTGCTCCTCGGGCGAGAGGGCCAGCGGCTGCGGCAGCGCCGCCAGCGCCTCCAGGTAGGCGGCCTCCAGCTGGCGGCGGCGGTGCAGGTTCAGGGCCAGGCGCTTGCCCACCGTGGCCAGGTAGGCACGCGGCTCGCGCAGCGCCTGCAAATCGGGCTGGCGCAGCAGGCGCAAGAACACCTCCTGCGCCAAATCGGCGGCATCGGCCGGATTGCCCACGCGCGTGCGCAGCCAGGCAACCAGCCAGTCGTGGTGGACGGCATGAAGTCTGCCCAAGTCAAAGGTTTGCGCTGCCGCATGGCTGGAAGGCATGGGTGCACCATTTCTCAAGAGGAATGGCCGCGCGCCATTCCGGGTTCAGGAAAAGCTCTTGCCGGGCTGCCAGATCGAGGGGGGTCGGGTGGGCATGGCCCGGGCGACATGGCGGACTGGCGCCATCCGGGGCGAAGAGCGCCTGTGGCTTGACTGGGTGGTCTGGCTGAATGCACCAAGCCCCCGGCATGCAGGGGCTTGGGCGGGCGAGATTATAAAAATGAAACAACACGCTTTTTGCCAGG
>JAUMYI010000129.1 GCA_030528705.1 Comamonadaceae bacterium
GCTGCCGATAGCAGCAGTGACGCTGCATCCAAGACCACCAACTCCACGACCACCAAAGCAACAGCCACCGCTGGCGGCAGCGCCCCGGCCACTGGCAGCGGCGCGACAACACCCCCGGTCGCGCCCCAGGCCGCGGCTGCCGCCCAGCAACAGTGACGGCGTGCGGCGCCAGGGCGGCGTTGGGCCGGCACGCGCCCTGGCCAATCAGGCAACTTCAATTTGTGAATTGGGCAATCAGCGGCCCGCGCCGTAGCGGGCCAGCAACTGCTCGGCGCTGCGCTTGCGCTCGGCATTGAGCGCCTGCACGTGGGGGCGCTGCGCCATGCGCGCCAGATAGTCCTGCGCCTGCAGCTCAGCCAGCGCATCCTGGCCATAGATGGCGCGCGTGGCGCTGCTGATGAGCGGCAGGTGCACGATGGCGGCGCAATCGGCCCAGCTCAATGCATCACCGAGCAAAAATGGGCGCGAGAAATCGACCAGCCGGGCAAAGGCCGGCACGTTTTTCTTCAGCAGGCGCGCCGCCGTCTGCTGCACTTCATCGCTGACGCGGCCGCCGAATAGCGCCTGCGGATACAGGGTGCGCGCCACCAGCTCCAGATGCAGCTCCATGTGGCGCACCAGCTCACGCACCTTGGCCGCCGCATAGGCGTCGGCCGGCAGCAGCGCCGGTTGCGGGTGCAGGGCCTCAATGTATTCCAGCATCGGCACGGATTCGCTCACCGCGCCCTGGGGCGTGAGCAGGTACGGCACCTTGCCCAGCGGGCTGGCGCTGCGCTCCACATCCTCCAGCCAGACCAGCCGCTCCTCGAAAGGCACGGCCTTCTCCAGCAGGGCCAGCTTGACCAGGTTGTAGTAATTGCTGGCAGCAAAACCGCAAAGGGTGAGCATGTCACTCTCCTGTGATTGAGGGGGGGATGGCGGGCCCTGCGGCCATCGGCTGCTGGCGGCCTACATGCGCCAGGCGCGCCACAGCAGCAGCGGCACGTCGCCCCGGCCGATGCTGGGGCGGCGATGGTAATTGGCATAGCCGCTGGCTTCGATCTTCTCCAGAATGCGCAGACCGCCTTGCGCCATGACGCGCAGCTCCCAGCCCGAGCGCCCGCTCAGGCGCTGCACCAGCGGCAGCCCTTGCTGCATGCATTCGCGCGCCCATTGCACCAGCGAGGCCATCAAATCGGCCAGGGGCTGTGGCGGCTGCGGCTGCTGGCAGGCCTGCTTTTGCATGGGGCGCGAGACGCCGTAGGCGCTGGCATCGCGCTCGGGCACGTACCAGCGCCCGCGCTCGATGTCACGGCCCAGGTCCTGCCAGAAGTTGATCAGCTGCAAGGCCGTGCAAATGGCATCGCTTTGCTGCTGGGCCGCGGCGCTGTCCGCCCCGTGCAGGCGCAGCAGCAGGCGCCCAATGGGGTTGGCCGAGCGCGCGCAGTAGTCCAGCAGCTCGGCGCGGTCGGCATAGCCCTGACCGGTGGCGGTTTTTTTCACGTCCTGCTCAAACGCATCGAGCAGGGCCTCGAAAGGCTCCAGGGGCAAATCGAACTTCGTGCGAGCGTGTTGCACGGCAGCGAAGATGGGTTGCCAATGCGGTGGCGCCACGATCTCGCCATGCAGGCACTGCCGGTATTCGCGCAGCAGTTGCAGGCGCTCGGCCATGGGCAGCTGCCCTTCATCGGCCAGGTCGTCCGCCGTGCGCGCGTAGTGGTAGATGGCAGCCACCGGCGCACGCAAGCGGGCCGGGCACAGCCAACTGGCCACCGGGAAATTCTCGTAGTGCCCAACGGGCTGAAAGGCAAAGGGTTGTCGCTGCATAGCGCCGTATTATTTGCCAGCCCAGCCATGGACTGCGGCGCACGCTGGCTGCTGAATCAGAGGTTTTTGACACGCGGCATGGCGGTGGTGGCGTTTTCGCTCGGCACGCCACCGCTGCGGCGCGGCCCTGCTGGCAGTAGCCGCTGGGGGCGATGGCCGGCAGGGACCAAGCAGCAGATTGCCCCGAACCACTGCTTGACCACTCGCACCGGGGTTTTGAGCTGAATTTCTCAGCGCGCCTTGCCAGCGGCGGGCTGCACCGTCGTCCATTGCGGCATGGGCACGTCGTTGGCGCGGTAGATGGTTTGCACGTTCTTGCGCATGGCCCAGGGGCGGATCTGATGGTGCAGCGGCAGGTAGTAGTACTCCTCTTTGACGATTTGCAGCGCCTGGCGCAGTTGCGCCTCGCGCTTGGCCTCGTCGGTTTCCGTGCGCGCTGCGGCAATCACCGCATCCAGCTTGGCGTCCGACAGGCGGCCCATGTTGAAATTGCCGGCGCTGCCGCCTTCGCGCGTGTGCGCCAGCGAGTCCAACGTGTACAGCGCATCGAAGGTGGCCACGCCCCAGCCGTACAGATAGACGCTGGCGTCGTGGCTGGCGACCTTCTTCGAGTAGGTGGCCATGGGCATGGTGCGCAGCTGCGTCTTGACGCCAATGCGCGCCCACATGGCGGTGACGGCCTGGCAGATGGCTTCGTCATTGATGTAGCGGTCGTTGGGGCAGTCCAGCTCCAGCGAAAAGCCCTCGGGGTAGCCCGCCTCGGCCAGCAGCTTGCGCGAGGCCTCAGGGTCATAGGCGCTGGCGCGCTGCTCCAGCTGCTGCGACCAGCCGTGCACCATGGGCGCCACCATGGCCCCGGTGGGCACGGACAGGCCGCGCATGATGCGCTTGTGGATGGCATCGACGTCGATGGCCTGATAGAGCGCCTGGCGCACGCGCCGATCCTTGAGCGGGTTGCGGTCCTTGACGCTGCCGTAGAGCAGCTCGTCGCGGTGCTGGTCCAGGCCAAAGAAAATCGTGCGGTATTCGGCCCCTTCCAAAATACGAATCTCGGCATTGGCCGCCAGGCGCTGCAAGTCCTGCGGCGGCGGGTCGTTGATGAAGTCCACCTGATTGCTCAGCAGCGCGGCCGTGCGCGTGGCCGCCGAGGCAATCGGCGTGAACACCACTTCAGTCACATTGCCCTCGGGCCGATCCCACCACTGCGCGTTGCGCGTCAGGCGCGTGCGCGTGTCGGGCTGCCAGCTCTGCAGCACGAACGGCCCGGTGCCGTTGGCATGGCGCGCAGCGTGGTTTTCCTGCTTGGCGGCAAAGTCCTGCGAGAGCACCGAGTTGTGCTGCTCGGCCCAGGCCTTGTTCATGATGCGCGCGCCGATCAGCTCGCGCAGCAGCAAGGGGCTGGGCCCCTTGAGATCGAGCTGCACCGTCATGTCGTCGATCTTCTCGACTGCGGCAATGCTGCGCACGTAGGCGCCCATGTTCGAGGGCGGCGTCATCGCTCGCTGCAGCGAGAACACCACGTCGTCGGCCGTCATCGTCGCGCCATTGTGAAAGCGCACCCCTTCGCGCAGCTTGAACTGCACCCGCGTGGGGCTGATGAAAGTCCAGCTGCTGGCCAGCGCCGGCTCGACGCGAAACTCCTTGTCATAACGCGTCAAGCCCTCGTACACCAGCTGCACGAAGGTGTTGGTCATCAGGTGGTTCTGCGCATGGGGGTCGAAGGTCAGAATGTCATTGGCTGCAGCCCAGCGCAGCGTCTCGGCCCGCGCCACGCCAGCAGTGCCACAGGCCAGCGCCAGGCCCAGCGCCGCAGTGCTCAGGGCAGTCTTCAAAGGCCTCGCCAAGGGCCGGGGGGATTGGTTCATGGTTTTCCTTTCACGGTTTGCCGGGCGCGGCGCGCGCAGGCCGCTCACCCATCGCGGCGCATTGTCGCACCGGCGCGCAGACCCTACAGGCCGCAGCGCCACGCCGTGCGAGGCAGCCCAGTAAAACACCCGACAACTCCGCGGCTGCGCCACGGGCGCTGCTATATTCGGATGCGGTTGGGACGGCCTGCTACAGATGCATGCTGGCCTGTGGCGTCAGCCGCCTGAGCAAGCGGCAGGCCACCCCGAGAAAATCCGCAACAACGCAATAAGGAGAATGCAATTGATCAAGGAAGTCACTGGCGACATTTTGCTGAGCAAGGCCGAACTGCTGGCCCATGGCATCTCGGCGCAAGACCCGTTCGACAGCGGTCTGGCTCTGGCGCTGCGTGAGCGCTGGCCCTCGCTGGTCAAGGACTACCGCCACCACACCCACTCGCACGCCATCGAGGCCGGCGAGATCTGGCCCTGGGTAGGCGTGCAAGAAGAAGGCGGCGTGCGCCGCATCGTCAACCTGGTGACGCAAAACACCATGGGCCAAGGCCCCAGCGCCAAGCCCGGCAAGGCCACGGTCGAAAACGTGCGCCACGCACTGCAAAACCTGGCCAAGTACGTCAAGCAGGAAAACATCCGCAGCCTGGCCCTGCCGCGTCTGGCCACCGGCGTGGGCGGCCTGGAGTGGGAAGACGTCAAGCCACTGGTGCAGCAATACCTGGGCGAGTTGGACATCCCGGTCGTGGTCTATACCACCTACCACAAGGGCCAGCAGGCCGACGAAGGGCTGTGAGAGCCTCTCCGGGCCATGCAATCTGGCCCGGGCAACCCGGGAAGCAAAACACCACCGCAGCAGCGGTGGTGTTTTTTTGTGCCTGCGCGCCAGCGCCCAGCAAGGCGGAATGCGCTGCGCCAAGCCCGCGACCAGCCCTGTGAGGGCAGACTCTCAAGCTGCCTTCAGCGCCTTGGCATGGTGCACGAAGTGCTCGCCGATGAAGCTGGCAATGAAGTAATAACTGTGGTCGTAGCCCGGCTGCAGGCGCAGCGTCAGCGGGTGGCCGGCCTGCTCGCAGGCCGCTTGCAGCAGCTCGGGCCTGAGTTGCCCGGCCAGAAACTCGTCGGCATCGCCCTGATCGACCAGCAGCGGCAGGCGCTCCTGCAAAGCCGTGCCCACCAGCGCCACCGCATCGTGCTGCCGCCATGCGGCCGCGTCATCGCCCAGGTAGGCGCGCAAAGCCTTCTGCCCCCACGGCACCTGGCTGGGCGCAACGATGGGGCTGAAGGCGCTCACGCTCCGGTAGCGCCCCGGGTGGCGCAGCGCCAGCGTCAGCGCGCCGTGCCCGCCCATGCTGTGGCCGCTGATGGCGCGCCTGTCACTGGCCGGAAAATGCTGCTCGACCAAGGCGGGCAGCTCCTGCACCACATAGTCTTCCATGCGGAAATGCGCCGCCCAGGGCGCCTGCGTGGCGTTGACGTAAAAGCCCGCGCCCTGGCCCAGGTCGTAGCCCTCGTCATTGGCCACCCCTTCGCCACGCGGGCTGGTATCGGGCGCCACCACAATCAGCCCATGCTGCGCCGCCCACTGCTGCGCCCCGGCCTTGGTGATGAAGTTCTGCTCGGTGCAGGTCAGGCCCGAGAGCCAGTACAGCACCGGGCACTTGCGCCCCGCCAGTGCCTGCGGCGGCAGGTAGATGCCGAATTTCATAGTCGTGCCGGTGCTGCTGCAATCGTGTTGCCAGACTTCCTGGCGGCCGCCAAAGCTGGCGTGGTGTTCGGTGCGTTGCATGGTTTTTTATTCAGATAGTCAGATGGCCGCCAAACGCAAAGGCACATGCTTTGCGGCATATGAAAAATCACGGTCTGTGGTCAATAGCGCCAGCTCGTGCTCGATGCACAGCTGCGCCAGCAGGGCATCGATCATGCCCAGTTGCACGCCCGCTCTGCGGCATGTGTTGCGAAGCTGCGCGGCGGCGACATGGGTTTCGACGGGAGGCACAAGCAAGTGCAGCAACCGAAATCGCTCGATGATTTGGGCCTGATCTTTCGCCCCCGAGAAACCCTGCAAAAGCTCCTGCAAAATGATTGCGGCCATGCCAATGGTTTCTCCGCCGGTCAGCTCTTTTTTCAAGAAATCGACTTCGGGAACCGCCGCCTCTTGATTTCGGCGCAAGGCCAGAGACCACACTTGTGTCAACCAGCAGATTCATTTTTCATTCCGGTTTCGCTCTGCCTTGTAGCTGCAACCGTCGTCCCATTGCAGTTGGCCGAAAAGCTCGGTGATTTTCTGCTGCTCTCTGCGGGCAATGAACTCTTTCAGCGCAAGCGTCACCGCCGCCTTCTTCGTGGTTTCGCCACTGCGCAAAAGCGCACGCTCAATCAGGGATGGGTCAAGAGCCAGATTGGTTGCCATCATGCCTCCACACATCGCTCTGCACATTGACGGGTAGGTTTGCAAATTCGCAGGCTGGGTTGAGGACCGCTGCCCAGCCTTCGCAATGATGCTGCGGGGTGACGCTGCGCCAGCCCAAGCTGCAAGCAATGGGCACGAAGCACCTCCCATGGGCAAAGCCGCATGTATGGTAAGCCATTCAAGGCGGGCACGGCTGGCAGGGTTTGACGGCCACTGCACGAGAAACCACAATGCAACCAGATTGGTTACTCTGGAGACGCCGCCATGTCCACCACCTTGACACTGAAAAACATCCCAGACGAGGTCTATGAGCGTCTCAAGGCCGCTGCCGAGGCGCATCGCCGCAGCCTCAACAACGAGGCCATCGTCTGCCTGCAAACCGTGCTCATGCCCGCGCAGGCCAGCGTGCAGGAGCGCCTGCAACGCGCCCAGGCCCTGCGCCAGCGCCTGGCCGGGCAGGACTTTGCGCCCGCCGAGATCGCCGCCCTGCGCCGCGAGGGCCGACCATGATCGTGGTGGACAGCTGCATCCTGGCCTACCTCTACCTGCCCGGCGAATTCAGCCAGCGGGCCGA
>JAUMYI010000130.1 GCA_030528705.1 Comamonadaceae bacterium
ACCACCTAAGAGGCTCCGCTCCAAGAAGAGCACCGACCGTGGCAATAGGGCAAGTTTTTTGTTTTCAAAGGAAAACCGCATGTCTACATTCAGCGCAAAACCCGCTGAGGTGCAACATGAGTGGTTTGTGATTGACGCCACCGACAAGGTGCTCGGCCGGGTAGCCAGCGAAGTTGCCCTGCGCCTGCGCGGCAAGCACAAAGCCATTTACACACCTCACGTTGACACGGGCGACTACATCGTCGTCATCAACGCCTCCAAGCTCAAGGTCACCGGCAACAAGAGCCTGGACAAGATGTACTACCGCCACACCGGCTATCCCGGCGGCATCCGCGCCACCAACTTCCGTGACATGCAGGCCAAGCACCCTGGCCGCGCACTGGAGAAGGCCGTCAAGGGCATGCTGCCCAAGGGCCCGCTGGGCTACGCCATGATCAAGAAGCTCAAGGTCTATGGCGGCGCCGAGCACCCGCATACCGCCCAACAGCCCAAAGTGCTGGAAATCTAAGGAGCCGCAACATGATTGGTGATTGGAACAATGGCACCGGCCGCCGCAAATCCAGCGTGGCCCGTGTCTTCCTGAAAAAAGGCTCCGGCAAGATCGTCATCAACGGCAAGGAGATCGAAAACTACTTCGGTCGCCAGACCTCGATCATGATCGCCAAGCAGCCCCTGGTGCTGACTGGCCATGTGGAAACCTTCGACATCCAGGTCAACGTGCACGGCGGCGGTGAATCCGGCCAAGCCGGCGCAGTGCGCCACGGCATCACCCGCGCGCTGATTGACTATGACGAGACGCTCAAGCCCCAGCTCTCCGCAGCCGGCTACGTCACGCGCGATGCCCGCGAGGTCGAGCGCAAGAAAGTCGGTCTGCACTCCGCCCGCCGCCGCAAGCAGTTCTCCAAGCGTTGATTGCCTTGCTGCTTGTGCGAGACGAAAAGCCATGCTTGTTGCCAAGCATGGCTTTTTTTTGTCTTGCGCCTTACCTTGCGCCTGCCTTGGCGCGTCCCATTGGCCGGCTTGCAGATTCGCCGGCTTGCAGACTCGGCGGGCCAGGCCTCTGACTGGCGCGGGCAGGCTGCAGCAGCAGCGATAATCGCGCCCACTATGAGCGGCAGCACCTTTGGAACCCTATTTCGCGTCACCAACTTTGGTGAATCCCACGGCCCGGCCATTGGCTGCGTGATCGATGGCTGCCCGCCGGGCATGGCGCTGGCCGAGCCCGACATCCAGCGCGAGCTCGACCGCCGCCGCCCCGGCACCAGCCGCTTCGTCACGCAGCGCAACGAGCCCGATCAGGTGCAAATCCTCTCGGGCGTCTACGAGGGCAAGACCACCGGAACGCCGATTGCGCTGCTGATCCGCAATGTCGACCAGCGCAGCAAGGACTATGGCGAGATCGCGCGCCAGTTCCGCCCCGGCCATGCCGACTACAGCTACTGGCACAAGTACGGCATCCGCGATCCGCGCGGCGGGGGGCGCTCCTCGGCGCGGCTGACTGCGCCCACCGTGGCCGCTGGCGCCGTGGCGCGCAAATGGCTGCAAGAGCAGTACGGCACGCAATTGCACGGCTTCATGGCGCAGCTGGGGCCGCTGCAGATCGGCTTCGAATCGCTGGAGTACGTGGCGCAAAACCCGTTCTTCGCCCCGGTGCGCGACACCAGCGCGCTAGAGCAGTACATGGACGCGCTGCGCAAGCAGCACGACTCCTGCGGCGCCATCGTGCGCGTGATCGCCAGCGGCGTGCCCCGGGGCCTGGGCGAGCCGCTGTACGACCGGCTCGATGCCGACATCGCCTACGCCATGATGGGCCTGAACGCCGTCAAGGGCGTGGAGATTGGCGCGGGCTTTGCCAGCGCCACGCAGCGGGGCAGCGAGCACGGCGACGCCATCACCCCGCAGGGCTTTGCCAGCAACCATGCCGGCGGCATCCTGGGCGGCATCAGCACCGGCCAGGACATTGAGGTGCGCATCGCCATCAAGCCCACCAGCTCCATCCTCACGCCCCGGCCCTCGATCGACGTGGACGGCCAGCCCGTGCAGGTCGTCACCAAGGGCCGGCACGACCCCTGCGTAGGCATCCGCGCCGCGCCCATTGCCGAGGCCTTGCTGGCCCTGGTGCTGATGGACCATGCGCTGCGCCAGCGCGCCCATGCGCCAGCGTCCATCCCCGTGGCCTGAATGCCCCCCCGTGGCCTGCCTGGGCGCAGGGTTGGAAGGCGGGCCATCTGGAAAATCAGCCGCCCGACTGCTGTAGCCGCCATAGCGTGGCGAAGTGGCTGATGGGGCCGTGGCCCTGGCCGACCTGCAGCGCATCGGCGTGGCGGATGCTTTCGGTCAGCCAGACCTTGGCGCGGGCCACGGCCTCGCCCCAGCTGGCCGTTTGCGGGCGCAGCGTGGCCAGCGCGGCCGAGTACGAGCAGCCCGTGCCGTGCGTGTTGCGCGTGGCGATGCGCTCGCCGGGGAATTCCTGCACATGCCCATCGGGCGCCACCAGCGCGTCGGGCGCCTGCGCGCCTTGCAGATGGCCGCCCTTGGCCAGCACATGCACCTGGTAGCGGCTGGCCACCTGCTGCGCTTGTTGCAGCACTTGAGGCCAGTCGGTGGCTTCGGCGGCATCGGCCAGCACGGCCAGCTCGGGCATGTTCGGGGTGATGAGATCGGCCTGCGGCAGCAGCGCGCGCAGTGCATCCTCGGCGGCGGCATCGAGCAGTCGGTCGCCGCTGGTGGCGACCATGACTGGATCGAGCACCAGCACCGGCGGGCGGTGCTGCGCCAGCCAGTCGGCGACGGTGGCGATGATGTCCACCGTGCCCAGCATGCCGAGCTTGAGGGCGTCGATGCGCACGTCGTCGCTGACGGCATCGAGCTGTTCGCGCAGGAACGACATCGGCGGCACATGGATGGAGCGCACCCCCTGGGTGTTCTGCGCCAGCAGCGCCGTGACCACGGCCATGCCATAGCCGCCGTTGGCTGCAATGCTCTTGAGATCGGCCTGCACGCCAGCGCCGCCGGTGGGGTCGGTGCCGGCAATGGTGAGCACGCGCGGGGCGCCAGGCGCAGCCTGGGCCGCGCCGGCAGGGGAGGAGGTCTGTGCAATGGTCATGGGCATCCAGTGCGGGTGAAGTGAAGGACGGGAAGCGACGGTCTTTGAGCGGGCTTCATGCGCCGCCGTGCTGCCAGGCTTGCAGCAGCGCCTGCGCGGCCTGCCTGGGATTGGGCGCGGTGCAAATGGCGCTGACCACGGCCGCGCCGTCAAAGCCTGCGGCGCGCAGCCCGGCCATGTCGCCGCTGCCGATGCCGCCAATGGCCACGGCCGGCAGGCGCACGCTCTGGCGCAAGGCCTGTAGCGCCGGCAGGCCCAGCGCCGGCGGCGCATTCTTCTTGGTCGTGGTGGTGTTGAGCGGGCCGATGCCCACGTAATCCACCACGCCGCAGCGACCGGCCTCGGCCAGCGCAGCGGGCGTGGCCGCGCTCAGGCCCAGGATGGCTTGCGGGCCAATCAGCTGGCGCGCCAGCTCGGGCGGGATTTCCGATTGGCCGATGTGCACCCCGGCCACGCGCGCGCCGGCGGCGCGGGCCGCCAGGAACACGTCGATGCGGTCGTTGACCAGCAGCGGCACCTGCGCGGGCAAGACCTGGGCGACGGCGCAGACGCTGGCGAGGAACTCGCGTGCGCTGGCCTCTTTTTCACGGATTTGCACGATGCGCACGCCGCCTTCGACGGCGCGCAGCACCGTCTCCTGCAGGCTGCGCCCGGCGCGGGCGCACTGGCCCGAATCGGTGACCAAGTACAAAGCAAGATCAAGAGACATGGTGGAAGGCCTGCTCACGTGACGGAAGAGGTTGCGCTGGCAGCGCCCACGCGCTCGATGCCCTGCTGCACGCGCGCGCGCGTGAGCACATCGTGCGCCGTGACGAGCGCCAGCCGGTCGATGAACTGCACGGCAAAACTGCCCGGCCCTTGCTGTTGCTGGGCCAGTTGCTCGGCGGCCATCTCTGCGGCGATGGTGTAGACCAGCACGGCCGCGGCGGCCAGCGGCAAATGCTCGACGCGCGCGCTGGCCAATGACAGAAATGCCGCCATCACGCTGCCCAAAGCGCAGCCGCCGCCGGTGACCTTGGTCAGCAAAGGCGTGCCATTGCCCAGGCGGATCTGGCATTGCCCGTCCGTTAGAAAATCCACCGGGCCGGAGACCGCCACCACCGCGCCGCTGGCCGATGCCAGTTGCATCGCGGCCTGCTCGGCCTGGGCCACGCTGGCCGTGGCATCCACCCCGCGCCCGCCCGCGCCGCAGCCGGCGGCGGCCAAAATCTCGGAGGCATTGCCGCGCACCGCGCTGGGGCGCTGCTGCAGCAACTGCGCCGCCAGCGCCGTGCGCACCGGCAGGCTGCCAATGGCCACCGGATCGAGCACCCAGGGCGTGCCGGCCTCGGCCGCAGCGCAGGCCGCCTCCATCACCGCCTCGGCCTGCGAAGGCACGGGCGTGCCCAGGTTGATGAGCAGGCCCGAAGCCATGCGCGCAAACGGCCCGGCCTCGCGCGGAATGTCCACCATCGCCGGCGCGGCACCCAGCGCCAGCAGCACATTGGCCGTGAAATTGGCCACCACCGTATTGGTGATTGATTGCACCAGGGGCGCGCGTGCGCGCAGCAGCGTCAAAGCCTGGGCCGCAAACGCGGGCAGTGCGTCAGGGCTCAAGGCGCTGGCATCGGGTTGGGGGGCGCTGGTGTTTGTGACTGTCATGGCGTGGCATTCATCCTGGCGGATGCTCGATCGAAGAAGCGGCCAATCCTAACCGCAATCGCCCCGCGAGCGGGGGGCAGCGCGGCATGAACTCAGGCGCTGATGCCAGGGCGGCTCAGCCGGCGATGCGCTTGGCAAAGTTCTGTCAAAATCGCAGCCATTCTCGATCGCGCGCGGCTGCCGCTGCGATCTCTTGCCTTCTACAACCCACAGCGAGAATCTGCCATGTCCAATGCCCTCACATCCCCCGTGACCGATGCCAGCTTCGAGGCCGAAGTGCTGCAGTCTCAGACCCCAGTGCTGCTGGACTTCTGGGCCGAATGGTGCGGCCCATGCCGGCAAATCGCCCCCGTGCTCGAAGAGTTGGCTGCTGCCAACCAAGGCAAGCTGCTCGTCAAGAAAATCAACGTCGATGAAAACCGCGAAGTGCCCGCCAAGTACGGCATTCGCGGCATCCCGACGCTGATGCTGTTCAAGAACGGCCAGGTCGCAGCCACCCACGTCGGCGCGCAAAGCAAGACACAGATCCAGGCCTTCATCGACGGCGCGCTGAACGCCTGAAGCTGCGCACCACGCGACGCGGCCTCAAGCCACTGCCGCGCTGCACGCCAAAAAGCCCGGCCCTGGGAGACCAAGGCCGGGCTTTTTGGCGTGAGCTGAAACATTTTTTCTGCCCGTTGCCCTGCCGATGCCATCAAGCCCTTTGGAGCCCCATGTTCACAGCGCCTCGCCCAGCCGCGCCTGGCTGGCGGTGCTGGCCTTGGCGCTGGCGGCGTTCGTGTTCAACACCACGGAGTTCGTGCCGGTGGGCCTGCTCAGCGCCGTGGGTGAGAGCTTTGGCATGCGCGCCGAGCGCGCTGGGCTGATGCTGACGGTCTATGCCTGGGCGGTGGCGCTGGCTTCGCTGCCGCTGATGCTGGCCACGCGCCGCATGGAGCGCCGCGGCCTGTTGGTGTGTTTGTTCGCGCTGTTCGTGGCCAGCCATGGCGTGTGCGCGCTGGCGCCCAATTTCAGCGTACTGCTGCTGGGGCGGCTGGGCATTGCGGCGGCGCATGCGGTGTTTTGGTCGATCACGGCTTCGCTGGTGGTGCGCGTGGCGCCGCCCGGGCGCAAGGCGCAGGCGCTGGGCTTGCTCGCCGGCGGCACGTCGCTGGCCATGGTGCTGGGCATTCCGCTGGGTCGGGCCATGGGCCAGTGGCTGGGCTGGCGCGTGGCGTTTGCCGGCATCGGGGCCGTGGCGCTGCTGGTGATGGTGCTGCTGTGGTGGCTGCTGCCGCGCTTGCCCAGTGAGCGCAGCGGCTCATTGCGCAGCCTGCCGCTGCTGCTGCGCCGCCCGGCGTTGCTGAGCGTGTATGTGCTGCTGGTGGCTGGGGTGACGGCGCATTTCATGGCCTACAGCTATCTGGAGCCCTTCATGCAGCGCATGGCTGGGCTGGATGGGCCGGCCATCACCCAGATGCTGCTGCTGTTTGGCGCGGCCGGGTTGGCGGGCAGTGCCTTGTTCAGTTGGCAGGGGCTGCGCCATCCGGCGGCGTTCTTGCTGTGGGCGCTGGCGGCCCTGGCGCTGTGCCTGGCCTTGCTGCGCCCGGCGGCGGCGCAGCCTTGGGCGCTGGCGGCGCTGCTGGGCCTGTGGGGCGCGGTGTTTTTGTGCTTTGCGCTGGCCATGCAGGCCCGGGTGCTGGGCCTGGCCGCAGATGCGGGTGATGTGGCCATGGCCATGTTTTCCGGCCTGTTCAATGTGGGCATTGGCGCTGGGGCCTTGCTGGGCAGCGGCGTCAGCGAGCAATGGGGCCTGGCCCATGTCGGCGGGCTGGCCAGCATCCTGGCCACCTTGGCGCTGCTGGGCGCAGGCGCTGCGCTGTGGCGCT
>JAUMYI010000131.1:0-4986 GCA_030528705.1 Comamonadaceae bacterium
CGTAGGCGCCGTGGCGGCGGTGCAGGTTCCAGCGGCAGACGAGCGGGCCGGGCCAGAGCGCCCGCAGCAGGGGCAGTGTTCTTCAATCGGCGGCATTTTGGCGTGCGGACCCAAGCGGTTGCTGGCTGATGTGCCGCCACGGGTTTGTTATGCCAAGCCTTGTGGCCTGCCTGGGTCACCCCATTCGCCACAAAGCACAAGCTGCGCTACGGCCCTACCGGCGCAGGCGGGGCGCACAGTGGCAGGCTGTCGCTGACGAAGCAGTCCGGGCAGGGCTGCTGCAGTGCCTGCCGCTGCTCGGGGCTCAGGGGCTGCAGTTGCAGCAGGGGCAGCACGGCGCTGAGCTGGTGGCTGTCCAGCCGGCTGTCTTCGCTGGCGTGCAGTTGCAGTTGCTGCAGTTGCCCGCCATGTTGGAGTTCAACGCGGCCGCCGGCGTTGACGATGCACAGCCGCTCGATCTGCTCGGCATTGACCGTGATCTCGCCGGAGCCATCTGCGTGCTGGCTGCAGCGGGCCTGGGCGGCGGTGGGCATGGGCGCGGGTTCGGCCGACTGGACGGCGTTGGGGGCGGCGCTGGGTGCGGGGGCGGGCTTGGCTGGGCCGGCCCCGGGCTGGGCGTCATCGGGGCGGCATGGGATGTGCGAGAGCAACTGCAACTGCCCGACCGGGCCGCGCTGCCAGCGGATGCCTTGGGCTTCGACATGCAGGGCGGGCAATGGCACGTGGGTGCTCAGTACCAGGTCGGTGCCGCGCAGGCGGCGGATGTGGGCGGGCAGGCTCAGCTTCAGAATGCCGACCGGCTGACCGGCCATGGGGCTGTGCGCTTGAAGGTACAGGCGCTCGCCCTGGCGCCAGCTGCGCAGTTGCACGGCGCGGCCAACGAGGCGGGCGTAGGCACCAGGCCCTTTGCTGAAGCTAACTTTGGTTTGTCTCGCCCAGGCAGGCTGGGTGTGTGCGCCCAGCAACACGACTTCAGTCGCGCCATCGAGCAGGGCCTCGTCCAGCAACTGCTGCGAGGATTCATGCGCCGCGAACTGGCCCGACAGCAGCATGGCGCCCCAGAACAGGCCCAGCGCCAGCAGGAACAAGGCGGTGGAGATGCGACGGCTCATGCCAGCTCCCGCTCGTACAGCGCGCGCCAGGCCGCCAGCCACAGCAGGGCCGGCGTGCCCAGCCAGAGCAGCGCCACGACCAGCTGCTGCAGCGCGCTGGCCTGCTGCGCCTGCAGGCTGCCGGGCAGCAGCTGGGCCAGCTCCAGCTGGCCCAGTCGCACGCCGTCGCCCACGGCATCGAGCAGCCCGGTGGCCATGAGCAGCGCCAGGCCCAGCAGCACCGTCTTGATGGCGGGCGCGCGGCGAAACCACAGGCTGCCCAGCACGGCAAAGCCGCACAGGCCGGCGAACATCAGCGCCACGCCCAGGCGGTCGGCCACGGCGTCGTACAGGCTCGCATGATCCGGGTGGGGCGCCATGTGCAATGGATGGAACAGCGCCCATTGCTGCGGCCTGGGCATGGTGAGGGAGGCGCGCCGCGCCTCGTCCAGCGACTGGAAGTGCGCCGCGGCCAGCTGGTATTCCAGCGCCGCGCCCAGGCCGTTGATCGCGCCAATGACCAGGGTGTAGGCCAGCGGATAGGCCAGCAGCAGCGTCAGCGCCGCCAGCAGCCATTTCTCGAACACCGAAGCCGGCCGCATCAGCAGCAGCAGGGCAGCGCCTGGCTGGCGCAGCCCCTGGAAGTACAGCCCGGCAAACACCGGCCCGGAAAGCAGCAGCCCGGTGGCGTAGAGCTCAGCCTGGCCACTGGTCTGCAAGGCGCTGTGGCTGTGGCTGTTGCCCACCGCCAGGGCCAGCAGCAGCGCATACAGCAAGGCCCCGGCCAGTGCGAAGCCGGCCCAGCCGCGCCAACGCTCGGCCCATTGCACGCGCGCCAGCCGTGCAAAGCGCGGCAGACTGAAGAAGGGCGATGGCGCAGCAGGCGCGTTCATGGTGCATCCTCCCGGGCGGGGGGCGCTTGCAGCGCCGCCAGCACGCCCGCTTCGTTCAGGCTGATGGCCTTGTACAACAACTCCAGCGGCACGGGCGCGGCCGGCTCGCCAGGCCGGCGCTCGGCCAGCCAGACGGTGTGCCCGCCCATGGCCTCCTGGTGGATGGGCAGCGGGCCCGGCGGCAGCGCCTGCCCTGCCGGGGCCAGGCCCAGGCGCAGCCGCTGCCCCAGCTCAGCCATGCTGGCGTCGAGCAGCAAGCGCCCCTGGCCCAGAAACCAGATGTGCTGCAGCACCTGCTCCAGGTCGTGCGCCTGGTGGGTGCTGACCAGCACCGTGCGCCCGGCCTGCTCGGGCTGCATCAACAGCTCCTTGAAGCGGCTGCGGCCAAGAATGTCCAGCCCGTTGGTGGGCTCGTCCAGCAGCAGCAGCGGCGTGCGCACGGCCAGTGCAAAGGCCAGCGCAGCCTTTTTCTTCTGCCCCAGGCTCATGCCGCCAAAGCGCTGCGCGCCGGGCACCTGCAGCGCCTGCAGGCAGTGCGCAAACAGCGCCGCGTCAAACTGCGGGTAAAAGCTGCCATGCGTGCGCTGCAATTGCTGTGGCGTGAGATCGGGCAGGTGAAACTCCTCGGGCAGGATGTAGAGCTGCTGCAAGAACTCCGGCCGGCGCTGGCGCGGCACCTGGCCCAGCACGCGAACCTGGCCCGCCTGCGGCCCCAGCAGCCCGGCCAGCAATTTCAGCAGCGTGGATTTGCCGCTGCCGTTGTGCCCGAACAATCCATACACGCCAGGCCGCTCGATCTGCGCCTGCAGGTCATCGAACAGCGCGCGCGGCCCATAGCCAAAGCGCAGCCCTTGCATTTGCAGCAATGCGGCGGCTGGGCGATCAGAGGCAGTGGGCGTGATGGACATGGCAGGCGCGATCATAAAGAAACTGCTGCGGGCCGGCCAAGACCCCGCATGCCGCCCCAGAGCCCAAGCAGCAGCCTCTCACCGCTGGGGATGCGGGCTGCGGCGTTCCAGGGCCAGCATCAGGCCATACAGCAGTGCGCCGGCCAGCAGGCCAGCGGCAGCCACCAGCAGCGCCCAGGCAAAGCCTTGTTGCGGCGAGGCGGCGCCGTGCAGCAGTTGCACCACCAGTGGCGGGCCGGCAATTTGCCCCAGGCCGTACAGGGCCGTCAGGCTGCCCATGAATGCCGTGGCCTGGGCCGGGCGCAAGCGGCGCGCTTCCTGCATGCCAAACAGGGTGATGGCGGTAAAGGGCAGGCCCAGCAGCGCGCTGCCCAGCACGAAGCCCGTGGCGTTGGGCAGCAGCAGGGGCAGCACCACGCCGGCGGCCTGCAACAGATGGCACAGCAGCAGCAGCCAGCGCCGGTCCACCCGCGCCGGAATCAGGCCGGTGCTGGCCGCGCCCAGGGCCACGCAAGCGCCGAAGATGGGCCAGAACCAGGCAATCCAGCGCGAGCCGGGGATCACGCCCTGGGCGATGACGGGCAGGTAGGTGGCGGTGATGATGTAGCCAAAGCCGGCCAGGCCGTAGGCCAGCGCCAGCAGCAGGGGCTGGGCCGTCCACGGTGTGGTTTGGGGTGCTGGTGCTGGCGCTGGGGCGCAGGCTGCAACCGGCGCCGCAGATGGAGCCGGCGCCGCAGCCGCGGCGGCGGTTTCAGCGGTGACGGCCTCAGCGGCATCGCTGCCGGCTGCGCGCTGCAAAGCGCCGCTGCGCCAGACCACGCGCAGCACCCAGGCGGCCATGGCCGCAGCCGCCAGGGCCTGCACGGCCCAGGCCAGCAGCGCCGGCCTGGCTTGCAGCGCCCAGGCCATCAGGCCGGAGGCCAGGATGCCAATGCCCGGCCCGCTGTAAACGATGCCGCCGAGCTGCCCGGCCCGGCGCATGGCCAGTTGCTCCAGGCACCAGCCGGAGGTGTACACAAAGGCCACGGCCGAGGCCAGCCCGGCCAGCAGCCGCGCGCCGGGCCAGAGCCAGGCCAGCGGCAGCGCCATGAGCAGCAGCAAAACGGCCGTGGCCGCCAGGCCCGCCAGCAGCAGCCAAGCGCCCCAGTCCTTCAACCGCTGCGGCTGGCGCAGCAGCCAGGGCAAGGCCATGCAGGCCAGCGCGCCCAGCAGATAGCCCAGGTAGTTCAGGGTCGCCAGCCAGCTTCCCTGGCGCAGATCAATCAGGCCATCGCGCACCATCAGCGGCAGCATGGGCGTGAAGGCAAAGCGCCCCAGACCCATGGCGGTGGCCAGCGCCAACAGGCCGGCCAGGGCCACGGCCAGCGCGCCAGGGCGGGGGGTGGCGGTGACGCGCTCGCTCATGCCGCTCATGCGCGCAGGCGCTCTGGCTCTGCCGCTGCGCCCTGGGCCTGTGCGTCCCACTCGTGCCAGAGCTGCTGCCAACGCTGGCGCGCCTTTTGCACGGCAGCGTGCTTGACGTGGCCAAAGCCGCGGATGTCTTCGGGCACGCTGGCGATCTGGCGCGCCAGCGCCCAGCGCGGCGCATCGGCCGGCTGGCCTTGCAGGCCTTGGCGCAGGCGTTCGAGCATGGCGCGGTATTCCTCGATCAGGGCGCGCTCCATGCGGCGCTCCTCGGTCTTGCCGAAGATGTCCCAGACCGTGCCGCGCAGCGCCTTGCCGCGCGCCAGCAGGGCCAGGCCCCAGTGCAGCCAGGGGCCGAACGTGGTCTTGATGGGCTGGCCCTGGGCGTTCTTGCGCGCCAGCAGCGGCGGCGCCAGATGGTATTGCAGGCGGTAGTCGCCCTCGAACTGGGCCTGCAGCCGGGCGCGGAACTGGCCGTCGGTGTACAGCCGCGCCACTTCGTATTCGTCCTTGTAGGCCATGAGCTTGAACAGGTTGCGCGCCACGGCCTCGGCCAGCGCCGTCTGGCCGGTGGCGGCCTCGATGTCCTGCATTTGCTGCACCTGCGCCGCATAGCGCTGCGCATAGGCGGCGCTCTGGTAGGCGGTGAGGTGCTGCACGCGCAGCGCCACCAGGCTGGCCAGGTCTTCG
>JAUMYI010000131.1:5086-6556 GCA_030528705.1 Comamonadaceae bacterium
TGCGGCCCTCTTGCATGGTGGCCAGGGTGGCGGCGCTGGTGGCCACGATGGCGTCGCAGCCGATGACCAGATCGGCCTTGGCGGCATCGACCTTGGTGCTGAACAGCGCCTCGGGCCGCGCGGCGATCTGGATGTGGCTCCAGGTCGAGCCGCCCTTTTGCGCCAGCCCGCCGGCATCCTGGGTGATGACGCCCTTGCCCTCCAGGTGCGCGGCCATGCCCAGCAGCTGGCCGATGGTGATGACGCCGGTGCCGCCCACGCCGGCCACGACGATGCCCCAGGCGCGCTCGATCTGGGGCAGCGCCGGCTCGGGCAGCGGCGCCAGCTCCTCGGGCGCGGGCAGGGCCGGCCGGGCTGCGCCGGCGACGTTGGCAGCAGCGCCCGTGGCGCGCTTGAGCTGGCCGCCGTGCACCGTGACCATGCTGGGGCAAAAGCCCTTGAGGCAGGAGAAATCCTTGTTGCAGCTGCTTTGGTTGATGCGGCGCTTGCGCCCCAGCGGCGTGGCCAGCGGCTCGACCGAGAGGCAGTTCGATTGCAGCGAGCAATCGCCGCAGCCCTCGCAGACCAGCTCGTTGATGAACACGCGCTGCGGCGGCTCGGCCAGCTTGCCGCGCTTGCGGCGGCGGCGTTTTTCGGTGGCGCAGGTCTGGTCGTAGATCAGCACCGTCGTGCCCTTGACCTCGCGCAGCGCGCGCTGCACGGCATCGAGCTCGTCGCGGTGGCGCAGCTGCACGCCCGGCGCCAGCGGCGCGCCCTGGTACTTGGCCGGCTCGTCGGTGACGATGACCACCTGGGCCGCGCCCTCGGCGATGACGCTGGCCATGATCTGCAGCACCGAATGGCCCTCGGGGCGCTCGCCCACCTGCTGGCCGCCGGTCATGGCCACGGCGTCGTTGTAGAGGATTTTGTAGGTGATGTTCACCCCGGCGGCGATGCTCTGGCGGATGGCCAGCAGCCCGCTGTGAAAGTAGGTGCCATCGCCCAGGTTGGCAAAGACGTGCGCCTCGTTGGTAAAGGGCTGCTGGCCCACCCAGGTCACGCCCTCGCCGCCCATTTGCGTGAAGGTGGCCGTGCGCCGGTCGGGCATCCAGTTGGCCATGTAGTGGCAGCCGATGCCGGCCAGCGCGCGCGAGCCCTCGGGCACGCGGGTGCTGGTGTTGTGCGGGCAGCCGCTGCAAAACCAGGGGATGCGCTCGCCGGTCTTGATCTCCAGCGCCGCCAGGGCCTGCTCGCGCGCATCCAGCGCGGCCAGGCGCTGCTGCAGGCGCGCGCGCCAATCCTCGGGCACGCCCAGCGCCAACAGGCGCCGCGCAATGGCGCGCGCCACCAAGGCTGGATTCAGATCGGCGTGAGCGCGCAGCAGCGCGCTGCGCGCCGGGTTGGGCTGGGCCCATTCGCCGCCCAGCTCTGCGCTGCTGGCGTCCTCGCCGGCGTCGAACTTGCCCAGCACGCGCGGGCGCTGCGCCGCGC
>JAUMYI010000132.1 GCA_030528705.1 Comamonadaceae bacterium
TAAGCCCCCTTTCCCCCTTTTGTTCATGACCTTGGCATGGGGCATTTCTCCCCCTGCCCCGCTTCCCGCATGTCCGAAACCGCTTCCTTGCTGCACAACCCCATCAGCACAGCCAATGGCAAGACGGCCACCTGGCTGCGCCTGGAGCGGCTCAGTGTGCTGATCCCGCTGCTGTCCGTGGCGCTGTTTGTCGTCGTCATGGTCGGGGCGTATGGCTTTTTGCGCAGTGAGGAGCAAGCCCGTGAGAAACAACTGCTGCAGCAGCACACGCAGTTTCTTCTGTTGCGCTTGAACGAGCAGCTGCTCTCGCGGCAGGATCAAATCCAACGCCTGGTGCTGGACATGCTCTCGCCCAACTCCAACACCGGCTTTGACCAGAGCGCACGCACGCTCATTGGGCGCGATCGGGCGCTGTACGCGCTGACCTGGTTCGATGCCAGCCAACGCGTCATCAGCAGCCACCACTCGGCCATGGTCCCCAGCGGCCTGCGCCGCAACATGGGGCAGGTGGTGCAGGGCATTGCCCCCGATGACGCACTGAAAAGCCATTGGCGCAGCGTGGCCGGGCAGGAGCAGCAAAGCAGCCAGGAAATCCGCCCTGCCGTGCTGCAGTTTTTCATCCCCATCGAGATCAATGCTCACCCGCTTGGGGCGGTGATGGCGGAGTACGCGCCGCACCTGTTGCTCAATGCGGCCTTGAGCGAGGCGCGCTTGGCCGATGGCCTGGCTGTGTCATTGCTCGATGCGCAAGGCCAGCTCATTGCTGGCGCCGCGCCCGCACAGCCTGCCGATGCCAAGGCCGGCTTCGCTTGGGATCCCGCACAGCAGCCCCCAGCGCAACTGGCCGTGCCTGTGCAGGCGCTGGGCGGGCAATGGCTCCTGAACGTGGCTGTGTACCGCTCCGACCGGGACATGACCACGCGCGCGCTGTCGCTGCTGCTGCTGCTGCTGGGCCTGAGCACGGTGGGCATGCTGTGGATGAACTGGCGCCTGAGCCGCAGGCGCCTGCAGACGCAGCGTCACCTGCGCCAGGAATACAACTTTCGCCTGGCGATCGAAAACGCCTTGACCACTGGCATCCGCGCACTGGACATGCAGGGCACCACCACCTACACCAACGCAGCATTCAGCCGCATGGTGGGCTGGAGCCAGGACGAAATGGTGGGCATGAAAGCGCCCTTCCCTTACTGGCCGCGCCAGGATCGGGAGATTTTGCTGGAGCGATTTCAGGCCGAGCTCGATGGCCGGCACTACCCGGGCGGGTTGCAGCTGCGCATGCGGCGCAAGAATGGTACTTCGTTTGACGCGCGGGTCTTTTTGACGCCGCTGCGCAACGAGAGCGGCGCGCAGGTGGGCTGGCTGACCACCATCAACGACATCACCGAGCCCAACCGCATCCGCCAGCAATTGGCCACGGCGCACGAGCGCTTCACGCTGGTGCTGGAGTCGCTGGATGCCTCCATCAGCATCACCCCGCTGGGCAGCAAAGAGCTGCTGTTTGCCAACCGCCTCTATCGCCAGTGGTTTGGCACGCACAGCACCGGGCATTTGCAGATGCTGGCCCAAGCCGGCGAGCGCAGCGCCAGCCAGGCGCAGCAAGACAGCAGCGCCAAGGAGCCAAGCGATGCCGAGCCCGAGGATTTGCTGATGGGCCTGCCTGCGGACATGCTCACCAGCGCCAGCTCCGAGCGCGCCGAAATTTACGTCGAATCCCTGGGCAAATGGCTGGAAGTGCGCTCGCGTTACCTCGAATGGGTCGATGGCCGGCTGGCGCAGATGCTGATCGCCACGGACATCAGCAAGCGCAAGCAGGCCGAGGAGCAGGCCTCGCGCCAGATACAGAAAATGGAAAGCGTCAACCGCCTGATGACCATGGGGGAGATGGCCTCCAGCGTGGCGCACGAGCTCAACCAGCCACTGGCGGCCATCAGCAACTACGTTGGCGGCATGATTGCGCGCATTCAGAGCAATGCCATCGAGAAAGAGCAACTGCTGCAGCCGCTGGAAAAGACCGCCCACCAGGCCGTGCGTGCCGGGCAAGTCATCCACCGCATCCGCTCCTTCGTGCAGCGCAGCCAGTCGCAGCGCGAGCCCTGCCAGGCCCAGCGCCTGGTTGGCGAGGCCATTGAGCTGGCCAACATCGAAATCCGGCGGCGCAATGTGCGCCTGAGCGTGCAAACCGAAGCCCATTTGCCGCCCCTGCAGGCCGACGCCATCCTGATCGAGCAGGTACTGATCAACCTGCTGAAGAATGCCGCCGAGGCCATTGATGGCGCCGATTTGCCGCCCCAGCGGCGCGGCATCGAGCTGATCGTGCACCGCGATGGCGCAGGCCTGCGGTTTCGCATTGCCGACCAAGGGCCAGGCCTGCCCGAGGAAGTCTTGCAGCATCTCTTCGATGCGTTTTATTCCACCAAGCCAGATGGCATGGGCATCGGCCTGAACCTGTGCCGCAGCATCATCGAATCCCACCAAGGAAAAATGCAAGTGCGCAACCTCTACAATGGCGCCCTGGTAACAGGCTGTGAATTTTCCTTTTGGCTGCCGGCCATGCAGACCACGCATGTGCCAGAGGATGGGCCAGCCGATCCCATCTTGGGCTGAGAGACTTTGCATCTCCCCGAGCCCAAGCCCGCACAGGCCCCGCTGGGCCTGCCCCAGCGTCCCGTACACACTAGGGGTGGCTGCGGCAATGCACCCCACACACCATGACAGGACGATGGCATGACGATTGGCAATAAAAAAGGCACGATTTACATCGTGGATGACGATGAGGCCATCCGCGACTCTCTTCAGTGGCTGCTGGAGGGGCGCGACTTCCACGTGCGCTGCTTTGACAGCGCCGAATCCTTTCTGAACCACTACGACCCGCGCGAGGTCGCCTGCCTGATCACCGACATCCGCATGGGCGGCATGTCCGGCCTGGAGCTGCAGGAATCGCTGGTCGAGCGCTGCCCTGCCCTGCCCGTGGCCATCATCACCGGCCACGGCGATGTGCCCATGGCAGTGGAAACCATGAAAAAAGGCGCGGTCGATTTCATCCAAAAGCCTTTTGAAGAGCAAGCCATCACCGGCCTGGTGGCGCGCATGCTCAAGCAAGCCGAGAGCAGCTTCGCCAACCAGCTTCAGGCAGCCACGCGCGAAGCCCTGCTCTCGAAGCTGACGGCGCGCGAGTCCCAAGTGCTCGAACGCATCGTCGCCGGGCGTCTGAACAAGCAAATTGCCGACGACCTGAACATCAGCATCAAGACGGTGGAAGCACACCGCGCCAACATCATGGAAAAGCTCGGCGCCAACACTGTGGCCGATCTGCTCAAGGTGGCCCTGGGCGGCCCTGCGGTTTGAGGGCCGGCTTTGAGTGCCTGCTGAGCGTTTTGCTGCGGAATTTCCGCCCCCCTTCTTTCTTGACCACTTGACACCATGCCCGCCCAACTCATCGACGGCCTTGCCCTTTCGAAACAACTGCGCCAGCGCATTGCCCAACAAGCCCAGGCCCTGAGCGCGCAGGGCCTGCGCCCCGGTCTGGCCGTGGTACTGGTGGGCGAGGATCCGGCCTCACAGGTCTACGTGCGCAACAAGATCAAGGCCTGTGAGGAAGCGGGCATCCACTCCGTGCTGCAAAAGCTTGCCGCGCAGACCAGCCAGCAAGAGCTGCTTGAGCACATTGCAAGGCTCAACGCTGACGCCAGCATCCACGGCATTTTGGTGCAATTGCCCCTGCCCAAGCACCTGGATGCCGATGCCGTGATCGAGGCCATTGCCCCGGAAAAGGACGTCGATGGCTTTCACATCGCCAGCGCCGGCGCGCTGATGACTGGCCTGCCCGGCGGCTTCTGGCCCTGCACGCCGCACGGTTGCCTGCAAATGCTCGACGCCATCGGCTATGAGCTGCGCGGCAAGCACGCCGTGGTCGTCGGGCGCAGCAACATCGTGGGCAAGCCCATGGCCATGATGCTGCTGGCGCGCAGCGCGACCGTCACCATCTGCCACAGCGCCACGGCCGATCTGGGGGCCATCACGCGCCAGGCCGATGTGCTGGTCGCGGCCGTGGGCAAAGAAAAACTGATCACGCGCGACATGGTCAAGCCAGGGGCCGTTGTCATCGACGTGGGCATGAACCGCAATGCGCAAGGCAAGCTCTGCGGCGATGTGGACTTTGAGGAGGTTCGACAAGTGGCCTCCTGGATCACCCCCGTGCCCGGCGGCGTCGGCCCCATGACCATCACCATGCTGCTGGCCAACACCATCGCGTCGGCCCAGCGCGCCGCGGGCAAAAAGTAAGCGCCTGATAGACGCCTTGTTCACCCCCCTCTTGTCTTGTTCAGCACCGTCTGCCGGGGGCGTTTTTAGGGGGCCTTGGTTTAGAATCCGCACCGAAAATGCGCACCGCCAGACGATGCGCAGCAGTTGGCGTCAGGGCCGCATCGCCCCATGCTTTGGCCCGCACAGGCCCACGGCATGCAGCATTGGCAGCCGGTGATTCCAATCAATGAGAGAGTGTCGTCATGAAAAAATCCAGCGTGATCGCCTTGGTGCTCGCAGTCCTGGGCAGCGCCGCCTTCGCGCAAGAGCGCGTCTACCGCTGCGGCAATGAATACACCAATGCCTCGGGCGCATCCAAGCGCCAGGGCTGCCGGCTTGTCGAGGGTGGCAATGTCACGGTCATCCAAAGTTCTGGCAGATCCCCGGCGGCGCGGCGCAGCACGGCCTCGTCCTCTTCCTCAGGCAGCAGCCCTCGGCAAAGCAGCGCCCCCGCGCCGGTCAACGCCCCCAGGGTCGATCAATCCACGCAGCGCAATCGCGATGCCGATGCCCGCACCATCCTGGAAGCCGAATTGCGCAAGTCCAAAGAGCGCCTGGCCACGCTGGAGGCCGAATACAACAACGGCGCCCCTGTGCGCACGGCGCTGGAGGTGCGCAACCCCCAGGGCTACATTGAGCGCACGGCCGAGCTCAAGGCCAATATCGAGCGCGTGCAGGCCGACATCGAAGGCATACAACGCGAGATCAGCCGCCTGCGATGAAAGCCTCTTGGAGCCTGTTCAAAATCTCGGTGCGCGTGGGTAAGAAGCGGTTTGGGAGAGGCTGCAAGGCGCAAAGCGCAGCCATAGCTGGGGCTATGGCCAGGCTTTGCAGCGCCGCAGATCGCCTCAATCCGCTTCGATTGCACACCGTGCAGGGGTTTTGAACAGGCTCTCACCCCAGCGACAATGCCTTGCGCCGCCCGCGCAGGCGGCGCAAGGCATTTCGCAGCCTCCACCTCCCTCACACACCAAGGAGCACCGCGCAATGACCCGCATGGTTCAGTGCATCAAGCTGGGCACTCAAGCCCCTGGTCTGGACTTTCCCCCCTATCCCGGGGAGCTTGGCCAACGCATTTTCAACAACGTCAGCAAGGAAGCCTGGGACGCCTGGCTGCGCCATCAGACCATGCTGGTCAATGAAAACCGCCTGAACCTGGCCGATGCCCGCGCACGCCAGTACTTGGCGCGCCAGATGGAGCAGCACTTCTTCGGCACGGGCGCCGATCAGGCGGCCGGCTACGTTCCGCCCAGCGATTCCGCTGCCTGAGAGCCTATTTCCACAAGCCTGCGCATGGCCTGCCCGGCTTGTCTGCGGCACGGCCATTTTCTTTTCCTTTTCCCTCCCTTCTCATGGCCCTGACCCTTGCTTCGTGGAATGTGAACTCGCTCAATGTGCGCCTGCCCCAGGTGCAGCAATGGCTGCTGGCCAACCCGGTGGATGTGCTCGGCATGCAGGAGCTCAAGCTCACCGATGAACGCTTTCCCCATGCGCAGCTGCAAGAGTCGGGCTACTGCGCCACGGTGCTGGGCCAGCCCACGTACAACGGCGTGGCCCTGTTGCATCGCAACCCGGCGCATGAGGTGGTGCGCAATCTGCCGGGTCTGGACGATCCGCAATCGCGTGTCATCAGCGCCAGCGTGGATTCCGAATGGGGCCGGCTGCGGGTCATCAACGCCTATTTCGTCAATGGCCAGGAGCCCGGCAGCGAGAAGTTCGCCTACAAGATGCACTGGCTGGCGCATCTCAAGCGGTTCGTGCAAGCGCAGCTACAGCAATACGAGCATCTGGTGTTGATGGGCGACTTCAACATCACCGCGCAGGATTGCGACTCCTGGGATCCGGAGGGCCTGCGCGGCACCATCCATCACACGGAGCAGGAGCGCCAGGCCTTCCAGGATTTGCTGGACTTGGGCCTGGTCGACGCCTTCCGCTGCTTCGAGCAGCCCGAGAAGAGCTTTTCCTGGTGGGATTACCGCATGCTGGGCTTTCAGAAAAACCGCGGCCTGCGCATCGACTACATCCTCGTCAGTACAGCGCTGCGGCCCAAGCTGCAGCGCTGCTGGATCGACCGCACGCCACGCAAGTGGCCCAAGCCCAGCGACCACGCGCCCGTCCTGATCCACCTGGGTGAGGCACAGGCGCAAGCCGAGGTATAGAGCCTGCACAAAGCAGATTAG
>JAUMYI010000133.1 GCA_030528705.1 Comamonadaceae bacterium
CCGCGCCGCGACTTCATCGAAACCAACGCCCTGCGCGCGGCCAATATCGACGTGTGAGAGCCTGCTCAAAAAGCCTGCGCAGAATTTCTGCTCAGGCACTGGCGCCCCCTCCTGGCCCGTGCCTGCCTCTCACTCTGGCGCAATGCCCGCTGCCCGAATGACCTGCCCCCATTTGGCGCTCTGCTCAGCCTGAAACTGCGCCAGCTCCTCCGGGGTCGAAGTCCAAGCCATGACGCCGCTGCGGCTGAAGAAAGCCTGCGCTGCCGGGCTTTGCATGGCCTTGACCAGCAGCTCCCGCAGCTGCTGGCCGACCTGTGGCGGTGTCCCCGCTGGGGCGTAGGCTGCAAACCAGTACCCCATGTCGTAGCCAGGAACGCCGGCTTCGGCAATGGTCGGCACCTGCGGCAGCAGCGCAGAGCGCTGCGCCGTGGACACCCCCAGCGCCTTGAGCTTGCCGGCCTGGATCTGCGGCAATCCCGTGGCGGTGTCCGTGATCATCAAATCGATCTGCCCGGCCAGCAGATCGGTCACGGCACTGGGGTTGCTTTTGTAGGGCACGTGCAGGATGTCGGTGCCCGTCAGCTGCTTGAGCAGCTCGCCTGCCATGCGGCTCGAAGAGCTGCCGCTACCAAAGCTGAGCTTGCCCGGCTCTTTTTTGGCCACAGCAATCAAATCCATCACGCTGTCATAGGGCTCCTGGGCACGCACGACCAACACCTGGCCCCCCTTGCCCAGCCCGGTGATGGGGCGAAAGTCCTTGACTGGGTCGTAGCCCAGTTTTTTGAACAGGTGCTCGTTGGCTGCGTGGGTGGTGTTGGTGGTGATGAGCACCGTATGGCCATCGGGCGCGGCCCTGGCCACATGCTGTGCAGCCAGCATGCCGCTGGCCCCGGCCTTGTTCTCCACCACGACGGCGTGGCCGCTTTGCTGCGTGATCGACTGCCCCAGCGCCCGCGCCAACTGATCGGTGGCACTGCCTGCAGCAAAGGGCACGATGAACGTCAGCGCCTTGTCCGGGTAGCCCTGCGCATGGCCTGTGCCCTGCGCCAAGAAGCCAGCGCAGGTCAGCGCAAGGGCCATGATGGCGTGACGGCGGATGATGGCAAATCCTTTGCTCATGAGATGTCTCCTTGTTGTGAAAATCGAAATTGGCAAGTGGCCGATGCGGCTCAAGCTTCAGTGGGGCATGGGCCAGCCAGCCAGGCTGCCCATGAGGCGGGGATTTGCACGGGCAGATCCAACAACAGAAACGACAAGGCCTTGCCGTGGCCATCCAGATTCAAAGCGTCGTTCACGCCGCCATCGAGCACGTCATCGAGCACGAAGTTCATGGCATGCAGGCGCGGCAGCAAATAGCGCCGCACGCAGCTGGGCCGGCGGTGGGCGAACTGCTTAGCAACCGCTTCTTGCGTCACTTGCTCGCACAGCAAGGGCCAGAACATGGGATGCCAGGCGATCACACTGATGTTGCAGCGATTGCCTTTGTCGCCGCTGCGGCCATGTGCCAGGCGGTACAGCGGCACGGTCATGGTCGTCATGCATCTGCCTCCACGAATTCGAAATACTCAGGCACCTGATCACGCGGCACCAATCCAGAAATCGTGCCCAGGCGCTGGCGCAAGGCAGTGCGCACCCCGCCGCCGCCGGCCGGACCGCAGGTGTAGAGCGCATTGACCTCCTGCATCAAGCGCTCAGCCTGCGCCCGCTGCGGATGGCTCAGGGCCGCGCGCAGGCGCACGTCGCGCATGTCCTGCGCACAGCCCCAGGGCTGCTCCTGCAACCAGCGGCCCGCATCATCGGCCAGCAGGCTGCTGACGCCGATCAGGTCGAAACGCACCTTGCCCAAGCCTTGCAGGCGCTCACGCAAGATGTCCGCCGCCAGCCGCGCACGGGCTGCTGCCCGCGCCCCTGCGTACGAGATTTCCCCTTCGGCCAACCAGCCCGTGACATGGCAAAGGTTGAACTTCAAGCTATCCGGCCTGGGGTGACCACACACACCACTGAGACGCACGCGATCCTGGCCCACTTCGCTGACCTGCGCCTGGCTCAGGTCGGCCACCACATCGGGGGTGAGGTAAGCGGCCGGATCATGTACCTCGTACAGCAGTTGCTCCTTGACTGTGCGTGCATCGATGCGGCCGCCACTTCCCTCTGGCTTGGTGATCGTGCAATCGCCATCGGCATCGATCTCGGCAATCGGATAGCCCAAGTGCGCCAGATCAGGCACCTTTTTGTAGCCCGGATCGGCAAAGTAACCACCGCAGACTTGAGCACCACATTCCAGCAAATGCCCCGCCATGCTGGCCCGCGCCAGGCGATCCCAATCGTCCTGCCGCCAACCGAAATGCGCCAACGCCGGCCCCAATGTCAAAGCCGGATCGGCCACGCGACCACAAACAACGATGTCCGCCCCGGCTTGCAAAGCCTGTGCAATGGCGCCAGCCCCCAAATAGGCATTCGCCGAAACGGGTTCCAAGCCATCCAGTTGCGCCCCTAACGACTGCCTCAGCAGCGCGCGGTGCGCAGGCCCGCAGAGGTCGTCGCCCTGCACGATGGCAATGCGCGGAGGCGGCAAGCCCTGCTCTTTTGCCAGTGCATGGATGCGCCTGGCCGCTGCCCTGGGGTTGGCTGCGCCGAAGTTGCTGACGATGCCCAGCCCATGGCGCAGGCAATCGCCCAGCACTGGCGCCAGCAACTGTGGCAGCAAGGGCTCGTAGCCCATCGCAGGGTCGGCGCGCCGGGCCAGCTGTGCCAGAGCCAGGGTACGCTCAGCCAAAGTCTCGAAAATCAAAAACGCCGGGCCGCCCGATGCGATCAGAGCCTGTACCACCGGCCCCGCCGCATCGACACGATCCCCAGAAAACCCTGCCGCACATCCGATGCGCAAGCTGTCTTGCCCCATGCTCGCCTACTTTCTCGTCACACCAGTATGAAAAAGATGGCGCAGTCTAGGCCCGATTCATTCATCTATTAAATGGAAAATACAGATCAGTGAATTTGAAATACCAATGAATCACATGCGCCGCAGCACCATCTCCATTCGCCACCTGCAAGCTTTTCAGGCCCTGGCCGGGCAGCGCCACTTCACGCGTGCTGCGGCGCAATTGCATCTTTCCCAGCCTGCGTTCAGTGCCTTGATCGCACAGCTGGAAAGCGCCCTGGGCACGCGCCTGTTCGAGCGCAGCACCCGGCACGTGGAGCTGACGGCAGAAGGGGCAGACTTTGCATTGGCCGCACAGCGTGTGCTGAGCGAATTCGACACGGCGCTGGCGCGCATGTCCGATCTGGTTGGGCTGCGACGCGGCCGCGTATCGATTGCCTTGCTGCCCTCCCTGGCAGCCAACTGGCTGCCACCCCTGCTGCAGACCTACCGCCAAACACATCCAGGCATCGAAATTCAGGTATCGGACGTACTTTCGCAAGCCTGCGTGCAGCAAGTGCGCAGCGGCCAGGCCGACTTTGCTTTGGCAGCCATGCGGGTGGATACGCCAGAGCTACAGGCCGAAGCCTTTTGCACCGACAGTTTTCATCTGGTTTGCCCGGCTGGGCATGCCTTGCTGCAACTGACGCGGGTGCGGCCACGCGACGTGGGCGCTCACCCTTTCATTCATCTGGCACGCAGCTCCAGCGTGCGCCAGTACTTGGATGCCAGCCTGCAGCCGCTGCAGGTGCAAGCCGTCATGGAGGTCGAGCAACTGGCCACCGTGCGCGGCATGATCAGGGCCGGACTGGGCGTCAGCATCGTGCCGGCGCTGACGCTGTATCAGTTCCAGGATCCGGCGCTGGCCACCCGCCCTCTGCACTGGCGCGGCCTGCAACGCCGCATCTTCCTCATCCAGCGCCGCGGGCGCAGCCTGCCTCTGGCCGCACAGCAGCTGCTGGCTCTGATGCGCCAGCGCCGGCCTGCACTGCATGGCAAAGGCTGATCCCGGCGACTCTTTGCAGATTGGGATGACAGAGCTGGACTCCATATGAATGTAAATAAAAATTACTATAATTTCCAATTTTTATTCATCGCACATCATGACCTCCTCCCACCCTTCCCCCGTTGCCCTTGCAGTGCACATGGCGCTGTGCGCAGGCTGGCTCTGCGCAACGCCACAGGTCGGGGCGCAGACGGCACCCGCTGCCACAGACAACACTTTGGCCGAGGTCACCGTCTATGGCTCGTCCTCTGCTACACAAGAGGAGCCGCCCAGCGAGGCCACACGCCGCTACAAAGCCACATCCGCCCAATCGGCCACTGGCATGGCACTGTCGGCGCAGGAGACGCCCCAGGCCCTGACCGTGCTGACCCACCAGCAGATGGAGGACCACCAGCTCGACACGTTGGCCAGGGTGCTCGACAGCACGCCGGGCGTGTCCAGCAGCGCCATTGATCGCGGGCGGCAGCGCTTTTCGGCGCGTGGCTTTGCCATCGACAAATACCAGGTCGATGGCCTGAGCGTGAATTGGTCCGGCCCATGGGCTGCGGGCGAGGCATTGGCCGATACCGTGCTCTACGATCGGGTGGAAGTGGTGCGCGGCGCCACCGGCTTGCTCAATGGCGCAGGCCAGCCTTCAGCCAGCGTCAACCTGGTGCGCAAGCGAGCCCACAGCCACCAGCGCCACACAATGCTGGAGGCGGGCCTGGGCAGTGAGAGGGATGCGCGCGCCACGCTCGACCACAGCCAGCCATTGAATGCCGATGCCTCCGTGCGCGGCCGCTTCGTGCTCCACCAGCAAGGCGGCAAAACCTTTATCGATCGTGAAAAAAACCGCCAGGGCGCGCTGTATGGCGTCATCGACGCCGACTTGAGCCCAGCCACCCGCGCCAGCCTGGGCATGAGCCATCAGCAAACGCGCAAGGACAGCGCCATGTGGGGGGGCCTGCCATCCCTGTTCGATGACGGCCAGCTCACCCGTTGGCCCCGCAGCACCAACAGCAGCGCCGATTGGGTGTACTGGAATACCAACAACATCAATGTGTTCTTCGATGGTCTGCATCGCCTCAACGAACGCTGGAGCCTGAGCCTGAAGGCCAACCAGCGCCGCTTCGACAGCGACTCCCAGCTGTTCTACTTCAGCGGCAACACCGTCAACCGCGCCGATGGCTTGGGCTGGGCGCCATGGCCGGGCAAGTTCTCCACCGAGGGCAAACAAAACACTGCGCAGCTGCAGCTGAACGGCCAGTTCGATGCCTGGGGCCAGCAGCACGACGTGGTTGTCGGCGCCCAGTACAACAAGCAGCGGCGCACTTCGCGCAGCGCCACCGGTACGACCGATATCGCCCCGGCCACGGACTTTTTCACTTGGGATGGCAGCTATCCCGAGCCCACCTGGGGCGCATACAGTCTCAGCCTGGATCAGATCGACACCGAAAGCGCCTTGTACGCCAGTGCGCGCATGCGCGTGAGCAGGCAGCTGTCGGTGATTGCCGGCAGCCGCCTGAGCCGCTGGAAAAGCCAAGGCGTGGACTACGGCAAGCCCTTCGATCGCCAGCCCGGCTCAGTCTGGACGCCGTATGCCGCCGCGCTTTACGACTTTACGCCCGCGCACACCGCCTACGCCAGCTATACCAGCATCTTCAAGCCGCAAAACGAGCGCGATATTCACAACCAGCTGCTCGACCCCATTGAAGGCAAGAGCTATGAAATCGGCCTGAAAAGCAGCTGGCTTGGCGGCGAGCTGGACACGCAGTTGAGCCTGTTTCGCGTCCGGCAGGAAAACCTGGCCCAGCGCACCGACGTACACATCCCCGGCGTAGAGCCCGCCACCTACGCATACCGCGCCGCCAAGGGGGCCACAACCCGAGGCTTCGAAGTGGAAGTGGCAGGCCGCATCACCAACCATCTGCAATTGGGCGGCGGCTACAGCCAATGGCGCGGCCGGGACGCCAGCGGCGCAGCACTCAACACCACCGAGCCACAGCGCCAGTTCAAGCTGTTTGCCAGTTATGACGCCCAGCGTCTGCTGCCGGGGTTGACACTGGGAGGCAGCGTCAACTGGCAAAGCCGCATCTACACCCGCACCGGCAACCGCGCCACTGGTGGCAATATCGAATACGGCCAGAATGCCTATGCTCTGTTCAGCCTGATGGCGCGCTACCAGTTCAGCCCGCAGCTCTCGGCGCAGCTCAATATCGACAACCTGCTGGACAAAAAATACATCAACCAGCTCAGCTTCAATCAGTACGGCTACGGCGATCCGCGCCGCATCGGGTTGTCGCTCAAATACGCTTTCTGAACGCCTCTTCAAACTTTCGGTGCAAGTGGGCAAGAAACCGCTCGGCAGAGCGGTTTGTGCGGATGCCGCAGACCACACCAACCGCTTCCATTGCCCGCCGCGCAGAAGTTGGGGTAGGGCAACGCTGAATCAGTCCCCCTTTCACGCGCCGCCGGGCGGCTGCTCGCCGGTGCGGTGGATGCGGTATTGCGCCAATGGCC
>JAUMYI010000001.1 GCA_030528705.1 Comamonadaceae bacterium
CATTGCCGGCATCGCCCTGCTGGGCAGCATCGGCAGCGGCCTGGCCCAGGCCATGACCGACGAAAGCCAGCGCGAAGCGGCGCTGATTTCCTTTCTGGTCACGCTCTCGGGCGTGAGCATCGCCGGCATTGGCTCGGCCTTCTGGGGGGTCGTGGCCGGCGCTGCCGCCTTGCTGATCCAGCGCTGGCGCGCAGCGCCCCCATCGCAGCCGTGAACACGCTCTAACTTAAGGAGAATCGCCACCATGGAGCATCCCACCCCCGAAAGCCAGCAATTGCTGCTGGCGCTTTGTCAGGCCCTGCGGCAAGACCCGGGCCTGATCGCGCCGGGCGCGGCCTGGCACAAGCTGATCGTGGTCGGCGTGCAGGGCAAGGGCCACAGCCGCATGTACGGCTACCGCTTTGACGCCCAGGGCGAGGACGAGGCCGTCTCCCCCGACGACGGGCACGCGCAAGACGCCTTGCGGCATTTGCAGCAGGCCATGCAGGCCGAGCACCCCGCAGGCCGCGCCTGGCTGGCCTGCCTGGTGCGGCTGGGCAGCGACGGGCGCTTTGGCGTGGATTTCGAATACGACAACGCGCAGCGCTGGGCCGTGACGCCAGCCAACTACCAGCAGCGCGTGCAAGAGTTTGCACAAATGCCTGTGTGAGAGCCTGCGCGCCCAATCCCAGCCATGCGCCCGGCGCATGGCCCAGAAGGGTTAGCGTCAAGTTTGAACCTCTCATGAAGTTGGTATCAAAAACCACCTCCGGGAACGCGCAGCCCTGCCCTGTCGAACAGGCACTGGGCAATTTGGCAAAAGCCACTTTTTGCCGGCATTGGATGGCAACAACGCCGATTCTGGCGACAACGCGGCGCAAAACTCCAAAACGCCGTGGCTGGAGCGGCATGTCTGCGGCCGCTCTTGATCCAGGCGCTCGCTCACATCCCCCATCTAGAAAAGCCCTGCGCAAGCCACGGGGGCTTTGCCGGGTCTGTAGACTGCCGCCTGTCCGAAAGTCCGAGAGACTGTCCTATACCCATTCGCTCAGGAGTCACACCATGAAACTTATCCAAACTGCTGTTGCCGCCTCGCTGGCTTGCCTGTCGCTGTCGGCCATGGCCAGCGGCCATTCCGTCACCTATTCGTGCGAGGGCGGCAAGCAAGTGCAAGTGCGCTACCAGTTCAACAAGGCCGGCATCCCCACCCGCGCCGAAGCCCACATTCAGGGCGCCAAGCGGGTCATGGCCTATGACATGAACCGTTCGGACAACGTGGACACCTTCTTCACCAACAAGTCCGGCTATCGCCTCTCCTCCGATTACATGGACTCCAAAAGCTACCGCAAGAACAGCATCATGATCATCTCGCCCAATGACGAGATCCTGTTCAAGAGCTGCACGCCCCAATCGGGCGCCTCCAGGGCTTCCGGGCGGAATGCAGGCCACTCAAGCGGCTCCCAGCAAGTGGCCTACACCTGCAATAACGGCCGTCTTTCGGTGGCCTACCAATTCAACTCCGCCGGCATTCCCGTCAGTGCAACGGCGCAACTGCAAGGCAAACGCCGCACGTTGAATTACGACATGAACGACTCCAGCGACGTGGAGACCTTTTTCTCGGCCCAGGGCTACCGCCTGGCCACCGACGGCATGACGCGTGAGAACTTCCAGTCGCTGCCCATCATGGTCACAGCCCCTGGCAACAAGATCCTGCACAAGTCCTGCACGCCGAACTAAGCGCCTGAAGTCTTTGCACGACAGCCCATGCCCAGCGCCCTGGCGTGACGGCATGGGCCTGCAGGCAGAAAAAAACACCAAGAGGCCCCATCGGCCCTTGGTGTTTTTTTCTGCGCCGGGCACCGTGGCCTTGCCGCAGCCCATGGCCCAATGGCGTGTTTTTTGCCAAGGCCCTATTGCAGCAACTGCTCAATGCCCCGCAAGTCGAACGGATGGCCGTTGATGCTGGAGTGGCCGCCTTGGTACTGCAAGACCGTGCGGATTTGGCCAGCCTCTTGCTGCACCAGGCCTTGCTGCACGAGCAGCTCCAGGTTTTCCTGCCCCTGCCAGTGCAGTGCCAGCGGCTGGGCAATCTCCACTTGCACGCGGGCATGGAGCTTGGCCATCAGGCTGTGCGGCAAAAAACCCAGGTCGATGGCATGCAGCTGCGGTGCGCTGGCCTGGCCACTCAGCGCCCACTGCCCTTGGGGCCGCTGCCCCGCAAGGCGCTCCACGGTCAAGCGCAGGCCCTGCGCCAATAGGGCGGCCAGGCGCTCGCGCACCTGGCCTTGCTCGGCCAGCGGCAACTGCTCCCAGGCCGTCGAGGCCCCCATTTGCGCCAATAGCCAGCGCCAGCCCCAGGGGCCCAAGGCCTCGTAGCTTGGCAAATGCAGCTGCTCCACGGCCGCCTTGAACTCCAGCGCGCTCAATGTCGGCTGGCTGGCTGGCTGGCCGCCCTGCGCTTGCGGCCCATAGCCGGGCAGATGCAGCTGCTGCAATTGCAGATGCAGCGGCAGGCGCAACCATTGTTTGTCTTGAGCCTGAATGTCAAACGCCAGCGCCAGACCCTGCAATTGCCAGCCGCCTGCCTGCGCGCCCTGCGCACCGGCCTGCTGCCACTGCCCCAGGCTGTAGCGGCTCTGGCCCAGGTAGCTGTGCTGCAAGCCCGCAGGCCGGTGGTAATCGTCGCGCCCATGCAGTTGCTCGATGTGCAGCAGCTGCACGCCCTGCGCATTGCGCAGCGTCATGCCGCCCCATTGCAGGGCGCTGCGCAGGCTGCGCCTATCAGGGCCGAGCTCGCCCTCCCAGTGCAGGGGCTGCATGTGCAGTGTTTGCGCGGCGCCCTGGGAGTCCTCCCAGGGGCGCTGCCAGGCTGGGCCGGCCAGCTGCCAGTGCACGCTGCCGCGGTAGCCCAGCACGGCATTGAGCACGTAGGGCGGCGTCTCGCCCAGGCTGGGGCGCAATGCGGCCTGCGCCGCGGCGCTGAGCACCGGCGTGCTGCGCACGGCCACCCAGCCCCGCTGCGGCGCGGCCCACAGCGGCAAATGGCGGATGCGGTGCTCCAGCACAATGGTTTCGCCGCGCAGGCCCAGCCCATAGCGCCCCGGCGCGCCGCCCGCCGCTGGGGCCGCGCCCTGCTCCGGCGGCGCGATGCGCACGACGCTGCGCGCGCTGGAATGGAACCAGCCGCGCTGGTACTGGGTCAACTGCGCCGACACCCCCAGCGCGGCGCTGAGCGCAGCATGGGCCTGCTGCACCTGCTGCTGCGTCTGCAGGCCCACATACCAGGCTGCGGCGCTGTAACCCAGCCCCAGCAGCGCAGCCAGCAGCACTGCCCCCACCATCTTCTTGCGCATAGGCTTGCCATTCCTCCATGTTTTTTCCGTGCGCGGCATTGTTTCACAGGCTTTGCCTGGCCAGCGCCACAGCGCCCGCTATAGTGCCGGCTTTGCCGTCAGCAGCGCACGCACCGGCCAACACGCCCGCGTGGCAGCGCCCACCTTCCAAGGAGTTCCATGTTCACCGGCATCATCACCGCCATTGGCCAAATCCAGCACGTCGAGGACCTGGGCAGCAGTCAGGCCCACGGCAAGCGCCTGAGCATCGCCTGCCCGCCGGGCTATCTGGATGACGTGGCGCTGGGCGACAGCATTGCCCTGAATGGCGCCTGCATGACGGTGACGGCGCTGGCGCTGGATGCACAGGCTTTCGTGGTCGAGGTTTCGGCAGAATCGCTGCGCCTGACCACGGGCCTGGATCAGCCCGGCGAGGTCAATCTCGAAAAGGCCTTGCGCGCGGCCGACCGCCTGGGCGGGCACGTCGTCAGCGGCCATGTGGACGGAATCGGCACCGTCAGCGCCCTAAGCCCGGTGGGCGAGAGCCATGAGCTGCGCATCATCGCGCCCAAACAACTGATGCCCTACCTGGCCGTCAAGGGCTCCATCACCGTGCAAGGCGTCAGCCTCACGCTCAACAGCGTGCGCGACCTGCCGCAGGGGCAGCAGGGCTGCGAGTTCAGCATCAATCTGATCGCCCACACCATGGCCCACACCACCCTCGGGCAGCTGCGCCCGGGCAGCGCCGTGAACCTGGAAGTGGACCTCATTGCCCGCTACGTGGCCCGCATGCTGCAAACGGGCTGCGCCCTGCCTGCCAGCCTGCCTTGCTGAGCGATCGCTGGCCCAACAAAAAGCCTGCTGGCATCACTGCACAGCAGGCTTTTTGGTAAGCCGCCCCCCGCATGTGCGGGCAGGGCTGCTTCGGGTTTTGCGCATTTGCGCAGGGCTTGCAATCAGGCCGCAGAGTCCGCACCGCCTTCGGCAGCGGGGGCGTCCTCTTCCACGGCTGGAGCGGGCGTGGCCGTGGCCAGCACGGGGTTGATGGCGGCCAGGCGCTTGACGGCGCTGACGCCACGGGGCAGCTTGATGTCGCGCAGACGCAGCACGCCGTTCTTGCCCAGCTTGCTCAGATTCACCAGGATGAATTCCGGCAGATCGGAAGGCATGCAGCTCACGTCGATTTCCGTCGTGACGGTGCTCACCACCTGGCCTTCGACCTTGACGGCCGGGGACTCTTCAGCGCCTTCGTAGTGCACGGGCACTTTCATGTGCAGGCGGGTGCGTGCGTTGACGCGCTGGAAATCCACGTGCAGCACAAGCTGCTTGTAGGGGTGGTATTGCACGTCGCGCAGCAGGACTTTCTCGGTCTTGCCATCCAGTTCCAGATCCAGCACGCTGGAGTGGAATGCCTCTTTCTGCAGCGCAAACCACAGCGGGTTGTGCTCCAGCTCAATCATCGTCGGCTCTTGATCGCCGCCGTAGATGATGCCGGGCGTACGGCCCGAATGACGCAGGCGGCGGCTCGCACCCGTGCCCTGCTTTTCGCGTGTAAATGCAACTACTTGCATGTTTTCTCCTGATAAGGGCAGGCCGCGACCAACTCTGCCCCGGTTTGAGAGGCTGCCCGCCTGGCACTGTGGCCCGCAAGCAGCCTCGAACAACGCATGGCCAGCACGGCCATGCACGAAAAACTCTGGTTGAGGCCCTGCTGCTGGGCCCACAACCTGCGGTATTCAGAACAGCCCGCCTTGCTCCTTGAACAGGCTCATCACCGAATCGCCACGGGCAATGCGTTGAATGGTTTCGGCAATCAGCGGCGCCACCGTGAGCTGGCGAATCTTGCTGCAAGCGCGCGCCTGCTCGCTCAAGGGAATGGTGTTGGTGACCACCACCTCATCGAGCGCCGAGCCCGCGGCAATGCGCTCAATGGCCGGGCCCGAGAAAATCGGGTGCGTGCAATAGGCATGCACGCTCTTGGCGCCACGCTCTTTGAGCACTTCAGCGGCTTTGACCAGCGTGCCGGCGGTGTCGATCATGTCGTCCATCACGACGCAGTTGCGGCCTTCGATTTCGCCAATGACGTTCATGACTTCGCTGACGTTGGCCTTGGGGCGGCGCTTGTCGATGATGGCCAGCTCGCAGCCCAGCTCTTTGGCCAAGGCGCGCGCGCGCACCACGCCCCCCACGTCGGGCGAGACCACGATCAAATCCTCATAGCGTTTTTTGTTCAGGTCACTCAGCAGCACCGGCGAGGCGTAGATGTTGTCCACCGGGATGTCGAAAAAACCCTGAATTTGGTCGGCGTGCAGGTCCATGGTCAACACGCGCGCCACGCCCACGGTCTGCAGCAGGTTGGCCACCACTTTGGCCGAGATCGGCACGCGGGTCGAACGCGGCCGGCGATCCTGGCGGGCATAGCCGAAATAGGGGATGACGGCGCTGATGCGCTCGGCCGAGGCGCGCTTGAGCGCATCCACCATGATCAGCAACTCCATCAGGCTGTCGTTGGTCGGCGCACAGGTGGGCTGCACCACGAACACATCGCGCGCGCGCACGTTCTGCCGAATCTCCACCGTCACCTCCCCGTCGGAGAAACGCCCCACGTGCGCTGCGCCCAGCGATGCGCCCAGGTGCTCGGCAATCTCTTTGGCCAGCGCGGGGTTGGCGTTGCCGGTAAACAGCATGAAGTCGGAGTGGTGGGAAACGCTCATAAGGCCGCCGCAATACTCAGCTTGGGGAAAGAGACGAAGCTTTTTCAGTCCGGGCCGGTGCCGGCTGCCAGCCAGCGCCCCATCGTCAGAAGAAGGCCATCAGCGCACTGGCGGCACAGCCGCACTGCACGAGGCCAACGCCCAAAACCCAAAGATCTGCAACTCTAAAACAAAACGCCGCAAATGCGGCGTCATCCATCAGATCAAGCAATCAAACGATGGCAGGGGAGGAAGGATTCGAACCCTCGAATGCCGGAATCAAAATCCGGTGCCTTAACCAACTTGGCGACTCCCCTGCAACTGCCCGCGCACGACAGTACACAGACAAAAAACTATGCAGCGCAGATCCAATCACTCAACGGATGGCTTTGCAATGTATTGCAAAGCCTGACCATCCAAGCGGAAGATGCGCTTTGCGCTGCTGCAAGCACGTTGAGCAAATGCTCCTGGCTGCAATCCTGCGGCACTCTTGCGAATACTGCAGAACCAGAGCCCGTCATTCTAGCCTGAAATCCTTGCCCTGAAAGCCAATCAATGGCTTTTTTTATTTCAGGGCAAAGAATCTGCGCCACGGGCTGCAGGTCATTGCGGCCAAATCCAAAAGGATCAGCACTGAAGCGTGAGATTGTAGCACGCTCGCTGCCCCTTTGAAGCGCCGGATGCGAAAAAATTGCCGCCGTGGCCACGCCGGCGGCAGGCTTGATGACGATGAAGCGCGACGGCGGCAAAGCACTCTCACCCTGCAGGGGCGTGAGCCGCTCGCCAATGCCTTCAACCCAGGCATTGGCGCCGCCTAGAAAAAACGGCACATCGGCGCCCAACTGCAGGCCGATGCGTTGCAACCGCTGCACGGGCCAGTGCAAGCCCCACAGGCGGTTCAGCGCCAGCAAGGCGCTGGCCGCATCGGACGAGCCCCCACCCATGCCAGCTTGCGCCGGGATGTGCTTTTCCACCCGGATGTGCACGCCACGGCGCTCGCCAGCGGCCTGCTGCAGGGCTGCGGCGGCACGCACGATCAAGTCGTGCTCTGGCAAGGCCTGGCTCAGATCCTCACGGCTGATGCGCGGGCTTTCAGGGCGCAGCGCAAAGCCCAGCCAATCGCACCAGTCGATGAGCACGAACGCCGATTGCAGCAAGTGGTAGCCATCCTCGCGGCGGCCCAGAATGTGCAGAAACAAGTTGAGCTTGGCTGGCGCAGGCACCCGCAGAAATTCTTCCGCAATCGCCAACGGCGCGGGCGAATCACAGGCTGTCATCGGCATGCAAAATTACCCGCAGGCTCGCCCGCGGCAGTGGCTGTTCGCGCAGCGCGTGAATGCGCCCTTGCCCGTAGCGCGACAGATCGACCTGCCAGCCCGGCTCTTGCCTGGCCTGGCCCGAGAGCCAGTCAAACAGCGCCGCAATAGGGATGGGCGCGCCGAACACTTGCGCCACCAGCGCATCGAGCGACTCGCCAGCGATTTGCTCCGAGCCCTTGTCCAGCAGGGCCTGCTGCGGGCTCCAGCGCAAGCGCGCAATGATGTTGCCCAGCGGGTTGTAGACCTCCAGCTCGCCTTGCTGCGGACTGCCGCGCAAGCTGAATTCGGCGTTGAAGGACTGCGCCCGCTCCTCCTCGGTGTTCAGGGCGATGCGCCCACGCCAGACGCCCTGGCGCAGCACGTAGGGGCGCGGCGCGGCGCAGGCTGCCAACAGGCCGGCCGATGCCAGCGCCGCCAGCCATGTGCGCCTGGTGGCATGCGTCGCCACTGGATGGGCTGCGCGCATATCGCAATGGCCTCTCGTCATGGCTTCACCGCCGGCTCTGGGGCACTGGGCCTCACCTCAGCCGCCTCTGGAGCCAGGCTTGCGTCGTCCAGCACTGGCCCCAGCAGCGCAGGCCTGGCCTTTGGCCGCGCGGCAGAATAGGTTTGCAGCAAGGAGTTGGCGGCCCCGGCTAGGCGCTCGATGGTCTTGCGCAGCACTTCGTTGCGGGCATTGCTTTGCAGACCGCGCTCCCAAATGGCAAGGGCCTGGCCCTGCCGCCCCAGTTGCCACAGCACTTCGCCCAGGTGCGCGGCAATTTCCGCATCCGGCTCGATGGCGAAGGCTTTTTGCAGCAGCTCCAAACTCTGTTCCAGATTGCCCTGGCGGTACTCCAGCCAGCCCAGGCTGTCGGTGATGTAGGGGCTGTCCGGCTCCAACTCCAGCGCCTTGGTGATGAGACGCCGCGCTTCGGCAAAGCGCACGCCCCGGTCGGCATAGGAGTAACCCAGGGCATTGAGGGCGTGGGCATGCTCGGGCGTGCGCGCCAGCAGGCTGCGCAGGCGCTTTTCCATCTCCTGTACACGGCCCAGGCGCTCGGCCATCAGGGCGTATTCGTAGAGCAGATCGTCGTTATCGGGTTGCTGGCGCAGCATGGTCTGCAGCAAGGCGTAGGCCTGCTGATACTGACCGCCATCGCGCAGCAGCTGTACTTCAGCATGGGCTTTGAGCTGCTGCGTTTTCTCGTCCGGGGCGTCGATGGCGCCAATGACTTGGCGCGCCAGATCGAACTGCCCCTCCTCAGCCAGAATCTGCGCACGCTGGAGCTGCGCGCGCAGCAGCGTCTGGGGATTGGCGACTTTTTCCAGCGCGCGCTGCGCCTGCTCGTGCCGGCCTTGCAGATCGGCCATCTGCGCCCGCAGGATCTGCGCCTCATCCAGGCCACGCTGGCGCAGTGCCGGCCTGGACACGGCATCCAGCGTTTTGACGAAGACATCCAGCGACTGCTCGGCCGCAGCGAACTCCCCCTGCGAGGCCTGCAGCGCGGCCTTGGCGATCCAGGCCTCAGGCATCTGCGGCTGCTTGAGCAGCAGACGCTCCAAAACTTGCAACGCCTGGATGTTTTCTTGCTGCGCCACCAACAGGCGCGCATAGGCCAGCAGAAAGGACGTTGCTGCCTGCTCCTGGTTGGCGTAGTCCTTGAGCAGCGCCTGCGCGCTTTTCTCGCCATGGGCGGCCAGCTCCAGGGCCAAAAAACCCAGGCCGCTGGCCTGGGGGTTGGCTGCATGCGCCTGGCTCAAGAGCTGCAATGCCTGCGGCACGTCCCCGGCCTGCAACTGCAGGCGCCCCAAGGCGGCCAAAGCATCGGCCCGCCAGGGCGAGTCGGGCTGGAGCTGATCTTCCAGCGCCGCCTGCACGACCCGCAGGGCCTGGCGCTTGTCCGGCACGCGCTGGTAGAGCAAGGCGATGGCCTGCAGGTTCTCTGCCATTTCGTCGGCCTGTGACAGGCGCAACTCTTGCTTGAGATGCCACTGGGTTTGCGGCACCTGGTTGAGCAGCACCAGCACCTGCAGCACAGCCTTGTTGGCTTCACGCGAGTGTGGCAGCGTTTTGTGCCAGCTCTCGGCCGCGCGCAAGGCCCTGCGGCCATCGCCGAGCTGGAAGGCAGACTGGATAGCGCGCTGGAACAGCTCGCCCTGGCGCCGCGTCTGCGCAGCATGCAGCAGCAACTCGTAGCTGGCTTGCCAATCGCCAGCTTGCCCCAGCAGCTCACCGACCAGGGTTTCGTAAAAGCTTTGCGCCATGGCCCGCGAGCTGAGCAATGGCTGAGGTTGCTCTTCTTGCACGGCAGTGTGCAGGCTCTGGGCCGGTGCATCGTGCACGGTGGCGGCCTGGCAACCGGCCGTCAGCACCGCTGCGGCCAGGCTGCTGGCCAGCAAGCCAGAGAGCCGGCTCGTCTGCGTGCGGCGGCCAAGCGGCACGGCCTTGGGCGGGCCGCTGCGGCCCGCGCCGAGACTGCGGACAGATTCTGAACTTTGATCGTCTCTTTGCATGGGACGATAATAATTCAATTGCCCGCAGCGCCTGGGTTGGCACTGCGGGCTTTGTCACGCCATGCCAGAACTGCCTGAAGTCGAAGTCACCCGCCAGGGCATTGCCCCGGCCATCACCGGCCAGCGCATTGCCGCGTTGGTGCTGGGCAAGCCACTGCGTTGGCCGCTGGGCTGCGCGCCTGCGGCGCTGGCCGGGCGCACGGTGCAAGCCGTGCGCCGCCGGGGCAAGTACCTGCTGATCGAATTGGACGGCCCCGACCTGTTGCTGCTGCACCTGGGCATGTCCGGCAGTGTGCGCATCCTGCCGCTGGGCACGCCCGCCGGGCCGCACGACCACGCCGATCTGGTGTTCGGTCATGCACTGCTGCGCCTGCACGATCCGCGCCGCTTTGGCGCCCTGGTGTATGCGCCCAGCGCGGACGCGCCCATCGTGCGCAAGCTGCTGGGCCGCCTGGGGGTGGAGCCGCTGTCGGAGAGCTTCACCCCGGCGCATCTGGCGGCCGCGCTGCGCGGGCGGCGCATCAGCATCAAGCAGGCGCTGCTGGCCGGCCAGGCCGTGGTCGGCGTGGGCAACATCTACGCCAGCGAAGCCTTGTTTCTGGCCGGCATCGACCCGCACACGCCCGCCGGCCAACTGCGCCGCCCGCGGCTGGAGCGCCTGCACGCAGCGATTGTTCAGGTGCTCAGCGAAGCCGTGCAGCGCGGCGGCAGCAGCCTGCGCGATTTCGTCGCCAGCGACGGCAGCCACGGCCACTTCCAATTGGCCGCCCGTGTGTATGGCCGCCAGGGCCAACCCTGCCCGCGCTGCGGCGCGGCCATCCGGCTCAGCACGCAGGGCCAGCGCAGCACCTACCACTGCCCGCGCTGTCAGCGTTGAGTGCCTGGCCACGATCTGCGGCCTTGCGCACCGGCGCAAAACCCATGCGGTGCGCGCTGCAAGGGCCGTGCTGCTGCAAGGCCGCCAGGTGCAAGGCCGTGCCATAGCCCTTGTGCTGCGCAAAGCCGTATTGCGGCCACTGCCGGTGCGCTTGCATGCACCAGGCATCGCGGTGCACCTTGGCCAGAATGGAGGCCGCCGAGATGGCCTGCACCTTGGCATCGCCGCCCACCACCGCCACGGCATTCATCGGCAGGGCCGGCGTGCGGTTGCCATCGACCAGCACCAGCTGCGGCGCGATGGCCAGGCCGGCCACGGCGCGCTGCATGGCCAGCATGGTGGCCTGCAGGATGTTGAGCCGGTCGATTTCCTCCACGCTGGCCTGGGCTACGCAAAAGGCCAGAGCCCGGGCTTCGATGCTCTGGGCCAACTGCTCGCGCCGGCGCGCGCTCAAGCGTTTGGAGTCGGCCAGGCCGGCAATGGGCCGGGCCGCATCAAGAATCACCGCCGCCGCAAAGACCGGGCCGGCCAGCGGCCCGCGCCCGGCCTCGTCCACCCCGGCCTGTAGCGCAGGCCCTTCGGGCGGCAGCGGCAGCTCGGCCTGGCGCAGGGCCGCTTCAGGCTTGCAGCAGTTGTTGGAGGACATGGGCGCTCAAGGTGGCGGTGTCGGCCTGCAGCGACTGGTGCAATGCCGTCAAGGCTTGCTGCAACCGCTGCCAATCGGCATTACGCTGCAAGCTGGCGTGCAGCCATTGGGCGCATGCCTGGGCCAGTGCGGCCGGGGTGGCCGCTTCCTGCAGCAGCTCGGGCACCAGCTGCTGCTGCAGCAGGATATTGGGCAGGCCCACCCAGGGTTGCAGCTGCTTGCGCCGCATCAGCATCGCGCTGACCGGGTGCATGGCATAGCTGATGACCATGGGCTTTTTGAACAGCGCAGCCTCCAGCGTGGCCGTGCCGCTGGCAATCAGCGTCACGTCACAGGCCTGCAACGCCAGATGCGATTGGCCGCTCAGCAGCCGCAGCCGCCCTTGCAACTGGCCCTGGCTTTGCACGATGGCCTGCACCCGCGCCAGCTGCGCCGGCACGCAGGGCAGGATCAGCTGCAGCCGGGGCTGCTCGGCCAGCAAACGCTGCGCAGCGGCGAGAAAGCGCGGCAGCAGGTAGTCGATCTCCTTGCTGCGGCTGCCTGGCAACAGTGCCAGCACCGGATCGCCCAATTCCAATTGCAGCTGCTGGCGCGCCGCTGCGCTGGCCTGCTCGGCCTGCTGTGGCGATTGCAGGGCGATGGCCTGGGCCAGCGGGTGGCCGACGAAAGTCGCCGCGATGCCATGCTGGCGCAGCAGCGCGGGCTCGAAGGGGAACAGGCACAGCACATGGCTGGCGGCGCGGCGGATGGCGTGCACGCGCTCGGGGCGCCAGGCCCAGATGGACGGGCAGACGAAATGCACGGTGGGGATGCCGGCCGCGCGCAGGCGCTGCTCCAGGCCCAGGTTGAAATCCGGCGCGTCCACGCCCACGAACACATCCGGGCGCTGCGCCAGCAAGCTCTCGCCCAGTTGGCGGCGAATGCGCAGCAGGCCTGCCACGCGCTTGAGCACCTCCCAGCTGTAGCCGTGCACGGCCAGCCGCTCGGCCGGCCATTGCGCTTCAAAGCCCTGCGCCTGCATGTGCGGCCCGCCGATGCCCCAGCTGCGCAGGGCCGGCCACAGCGCCGGCACGTGCGCCTGCATGCCTTGCAGCAGCAGCGCGGCCAGCAAGTCGCCCGAGGCCTCGCCCGCCACCATGGCCAGGCGCAGCGGCGCGGAGGCAGGGCTGGGGCTCAACGCGCGATGCCCCGCTGGGCCTGCTGCAGGAACATCAGCATGCCCAGCAGCTCCTCCCAGCCATCGCCCTGCACGGCACGGGTTTGCAAGTCCTGCAATTGCACGCAGGCGTCCTGCAAGGTGCGGCCCTCGCGGAACACGATGCGATAGGCGCTTTTGAGCGCCGCAATCTGGTTGGCGTTGAACTGGCGCCGGCGCAGACCCTCGATGTTCAGGCCGCGCACGGCAAACGGGTTGCCGCCGGCGAGCACGTAAGGGGGCACGTCTTGCGAGACGTGGCTGGAAAAGCCGATCATGGCGTGCGCCCCGATGCGCGTGAACTGGTGCACGCCCGTCAAGCCACCCAAAATGGCCCAGTCGCCCACGTGCACATGGCCGGCCAGCGCCACGCTGTTGGCCATGACGGTGTGGCTGCCGACCTGGCAGTCGTGCGCGATGTGCGCGTAGGCCATGATCCAGTTCTCATCACCCAGGCGGGTGACGCCGCCGCCCTGCACCGTGCCGGTGTTGATGGTGGTGAACTCACGGATGGTGTTGCCATCGCCAATGTGCAGCTCGGTGGGCTCGCCCGCGTATTTTTTGTCCTGCGGCGGGCCGCCGATGCTGGCGTGCGCATGGATGGTGTTGCGCGCGCCGATACGGGTGCGGCCGTCGATGACGCAATGCGCGCCAATGCACGTGTCCGCGCCGATGCTCACATGCTCGCCGACCACGGCATAGGGGCCGATGCGCACGCTCGGGTGCAGCTGAGCGCCTGCATGCACGATGGCGCTGGGGTGGATCAGGGAGTCAGCCATAGAGGATTCGCGTTGCAGGCAAACCAAATGCGCGGCGCGGGCGTCCTGAGAGCCTGCTTGCGATCTCTGTCCGGCGGGCATCAGTCTGCTTGGACGCAGTCGGCGGCGTTGCCAAGCCCTGCCGATCACCCGCCACGCTGGCGCCGCGCTCTGCCATCAACTCCATCAGCCGCGCTCGACCGGGCGCATGGTGCACATCAGGTCGGCTTCGGCCACGACCTGGCCGTCAACCTTGGCCACGCCTTTGTACTTGTAAATGCCGCCGCGCACGCGGTCGATGCTGGCCTCCAGCACGAGCTGGTCGCCCGGCACCACCGGCCGCTTGAAGCGCGCATTGTCGATGCCGACGAAATAAAACACCTTGTCCTCGCCCGGCGCCTCGCCATAGGTCTCGAAGGACAGCAACCCAGCCGCCTGGGCCAAGGCTTCGAGCACCAGCACCCCAGGCATGACGGGGTTTTTAGGGAAGTGGCCGTTGAAAAAGGGCTCGTTGACGGTCACGTTCTTGTACGCAACGATGCGCTCGCCCAAGTGAATTTCCGTCACCCGATCCACCAGCAAGAAAGGGTAGCGGTGCGGCAGAAGTTCGAAGATCTTGTGAATGTTCATGATGGTCGTCATGCCGATGTGTGTGGCGACTGCCCGCCTTGCAGGGCCGCCAGTTCTTTTTCCAGCGCCTTGATGCGCTCGCGCATTTTTTTGAGCTGGCGCAGCAGGGCCGCATTTTGTTCCCATTTTGCGTGAGGCTCGAACGGATAAACCCCGGTATAGCGGCCCGGCTCAGTCAGCGAGCGCGAAATGACGGTCGCCCCCGAGACATGGGTGTTGTCGGCCAACTCGATATGCCCGACCACCCCCACGCCCCCGGCCAGGGTGCAATGGGCCCCGATCTTGGTGCTGCCCGAGATGCCCACGCAGGCGGCCATGGCCGTGTGCTCGCCGACCTGCACGTTGTGCGCGATCTGAATCAGGTTGTCGAGCTTGACGCCGTTGGCAATCACGGTGTCGCCCAAAGCGCCGCGGTCGATGCAGGTGTTGGCGCCGATTTCCACATCATCGCCAATGCGTACCGCGCCCAGCTGTTCGATCTTGACCCAGACTTTGCCACCAGGGGCCGGGGCTTGCGCAAAGCCAAAACCATCGCCGCCAATCACTGCGCCGGACTGCACGATGCAGCGCGCGCCAATCTCGCAGTTGCGCTCAATCGTCACGCGCGCGCCGATGCGGCTGTGCGCGCCAATGCGCACGCCCGGGCCGATCACCGTCAATGGGCCAATGCTGGCCGTGGCATCAATCTGCGCCGAAGGGTCAACCACCGCGCTGGGATGGATGCCCGGCGCGGGCAGATCGCCCAGCCGCTGGCGCCACCATTGCGTCAGGCGCGCGAAATACAGGTAGGGGTCGTCAGCCACGATGCAAGCCCCGCGCGCCTGGGCCTGCTCGGCATGGGCGGCCTGCACGATCACGCAGGCCGCCTGGCTGGCCTGCAGCAAGGGCAGCAGGCGCGGATTGCTCAAAAAGCTGATCTGCGTCGGCCCTGCCGACTCCAGCGCCGCAATGGCCGTGATCGGCGTTGCGGCATCGCCATGCAACTGCCCGCCCAGTGCCGCGCAAATTTCTCCAAGCGTTGCCGCTGTCACACGTCCGTTCCTGTATGAAAAGTCCCGCCTTGCCTGCACAGCGCCTGGCACGCAGGCATTGGCGAAAAGCGCGTCAGGCCTGGCCCGCCGGCAAGCGTCAGGGGCAGCCAATCCAAAGAGACGCCGCATTGCAGATGCCGCGCGGGCCTCCATGCGGCAAAGCTGCCGCCGCCCAGCGCAAGCGGGCGCATCAAACCCCGCCTCTACACGGCAGCAGGGCTACGGGCTGCGCCGCTTGCCAGCGCGCTCCGAAGCCCTGCTCCTCTACGCTCTCACGGTTTGTGCCAAACCTTAGCGGCTGCCGTTGAGCGCGCGGATGACCTTGTCGGTGATGTCGTGCTGCGGGCTGACCCAGACAGCCTCCTGCAAGATCACGTCGTATTTCTCGCTTTCGGCCACTTGCTGCACCACGGCGTTGGCGCGTTCGAGCACCTTGGCCAATTCCTCGGTCTTGCGTGCGGCCAGGTCTTCCTGGAATTCGCGGCGCTTGCGCTGGAATTCGCGATCTTGCTCCATCAGCTGGCGCTGGCGCTGGGTGCGCTGGCTTTCCGAGAGAGTGGCGGCCTCGCGCTCGAATCGCTCGGACGCCGCCTGCAGGCTATTGCCGAGGTTGACGATCTCTTTTTCGCGGCGCGAGAACTCCTGCTCCAGGCGCTGCTGGGCGCTTTTGGCCATGTTGGCGTCGCGCAGGATGCGGTCGGTGTTGACGAAGCCAGCCTTGAAGCTTTGCGCCATGGCAGGCGCACAGGCCAGGGCCGCAGCCACAACGACAGCGGAGGAGAGTTTGGAGGTCAATGCTTTCATGACAGACGCTTTGAAGACAAGGGATTAAAAGGAAGTCCCGATCTGGAACTGAATCTCTTCGATTCTATCGCCAGCTTTCTTGCGAATCGGATGGGCGTAGGCAATGCGCAGCGGGCCCACGGGTGAAATCCAGCTCAGGCCCAGGCCAGTGGAAGCGCGCAGGTCGGAGAAGCTGACTTTCTCGTGCTCGCCAAACACGTTGCCGGCATCGACGAAGGCAAACACGCGCAGCGTGCGATCGTTACCGGCGCCCGGGAAGGGCGTGATGAACTCGACGTTCATGTTGACCTTCTTGGCGCCGCCCAACGATGCGCCGATCAGATCGCGCGGGCCCAGCGTGCCCTGCTCAAAGCCACGCACTGAGCCCAGACCGCCCGAATAGAAATTCTTGAAGACCGGGAAAGGCTGGCCGCTGAAGCCCTTGCCCCAGCCCAGCTCGCCATTGAAGGCCAGGGTGTAGCGCTTGCTCAGCGGCAGGTACTGCTGGTACTGGTAGTTGCTCTTCAGATAGCGCGCGTCGCCCGCGAAGGACCATTCGCTGTTGAAGCGCTGGTAACGCCCCTCGTTGGGCGCCAGGGCACTGTCGCGGCTGTCGCGCGACCAGCCGATGGTGAAGGGCACCGAAGTGCTGCTGTAGCCAAAGGTGTCGGCGTAGTGCAGATAGGCCGCAGGAATGGCGGTGCCGGGCTTGATGCGGTTGCGCTCCATGCCCAGGCCGAAGTAAACGGTGTCGATCTCGCTGAAGGGCACGCCAAAGCGCAGTGCGCCGCCATAGGTGACCAGCGAGTAGTTGCCGCCCATGCGGTCGTAGGGCTTGTCGGTGCGGTAATAGGCATCGAGCGTGCGCGACACGCCCGACTGCGTGAAGTACGGATCGGTGGTGCTGAACACCAGCGTGCGGTTGTATTTGCTGGTGTTCAGATCCACGCCCAGGTAATGGCCCGAGCCCATGAAATTCTCCTGCTTGAGCGCAAAGGAGAACGAGAGCTTGTCGGCGCTGGAAAAGCCCGCGCCAATCTGCACCGAGCCGGTGGGCTTTTCGGCCACGGTGATCTGCAGATCAACCTGGTCGGGCACGCCGGGCACTTCCTGGGTTTCGACTTCGACCTGGGTGAAATAGCCCAGCCGATCCACGCGGTCGCGCGAGAGGCGAATCTTCTCGCCGTCGTACCAGGAGGCCTCGTACTGGCGGAACTCGCGGCGGATGACTTCATCGCGCGTGCGCGTGTTGCCGGTGACGTTGATGCGCCGCACGTACACGCGCGCCTGCGGCTCCGAGCGCAGCACGATGGCCACGGTGTTGCGCTCGCGGTCGATCTCAGGCTGGGCCTGCACACGCGCAAAGGCATAGCCATAGTTGCCGAAATGCTCGGTGAAAGCCTCGCGGGTGTTGCTCACCTCCTCCTCATTGAAGGGCTGGCCGGGGCGGATCTGCACCAGCGATTTGAACTCGTCATCGCGCCCCAGGTAGTCGCCCTCCAGGCGCACGCCGGAGACGGCAAAGCGCTCGCCCTCGTGCACGTTGATGGTGATGGAGATGCTTTGCTTGTCCGGCGAGATCGCCACCTGCGTGGAGTCGATGCGGAAATCCAGGTAGCCGCGTTGCAGGTAGTGCGAGCGCACGGTCTCCAAATCGGCATTGAGCTTGGCGCGCGAATAGCGGTTGGACTTGGTGTACCAGCTCAACCAGCCGCCAGTGTCCTGATCCATCAAGCCCTTGAGGGCGGATTCGCTGAAGGCCTTGTTGCCGGTGAAGCGGATGTCGCCGATCTTGGCCACGCCGCCCTCGGTGACGGTGAACACCAGATTGACGCGGTTGCGATCCACCGGCGTGACGGTGGTCACGACCTGCGCGCCGTAATAGCTGCGCGAGAGGTATTGGCGCACCAGCTCCTGCTCGGCGCGATCGGCCAGCGAGCGGTCGAAGGGGCGGCCTTCTGCCAGGCCCACGTCGCGCATGGCGTTGACCAGCGCCTCGCGATCGAATTCGCGCGTGCCGGCGAACTCCACACTGCCGATCACCGGGCGCTCCTGCACCACGACCACCAGCACATTGCCATCGGCCTCGATGCGCACGTCATTGAACAGGCCCAGGGCAAACAACGCGCGGATCGAGTCCGAAGCTTTGTCGTCCGTGTACTGATCGCCCACGCGGATCGGCAGCGAGGCAAAGACCGTGCCTGGCTCAACGCGCTGCAGCCCTTCGACGCGGATGTCGCGCACCGTAAATGGTTCGATGGCCCACAGCGGCAGGCTGCAGGCGCAGGCGGTCACGGCCGCTGCCGCGCGCATGCAAAAACGTTTTAGCAAGTGGTTCATGGGTTCCATCAAGCGCACGCAGCAGCAGCGCCTGTGCTGTGCAGTGCCAACTAGGACAGCAAGCGTGCCAAGTCATTGAACAAGGCCAGCGCCATCAACATGAAAAGGGCTGCAATGCCCAAGGCTTGCAGCCGCTCCAACCAGAGCGCGGACACTGGCCTGCCAGTGAGCGCCTCCCAAAGATAATACATCAGGTGCCCGCCATCGAGCACCGGCAGCGGCAGCAAATTCAGCACCCCCAGGCTGAGGCTGACCACGGCCAGAAACTGCAGAAACTGCACCATGCCCAGGCGGGCCGATTGGCCGGCATATTGGGCGATGCTGACGGGCCCGCTGAGGTTTTGCAGCGATGCCTGCCCCAGCACCATGCGACCGAACATGCGCAGCGTGAGCGCGGCCATCTCGCCGCTGATCTGCACCCCGCGCGCCAGCCCATCCCAGGGGCCATAACGCACCCGCACCAGGGCCGTTGCGGGGCCGGGGCCCAGATAAGCCCCTACCTCTGCCCAGCGTCGCGCGCCCTCCTGCCGCAGGCGCGGCTGCACCTGCAGCTGCAACTGCTGGCCATCGCGCTGCACCGTCCAGCGTTGCACGGGCATGGCGGCCGCTGCCGCGCCGGGCGGGCCACCAGCCGCCTGGCCGGGCAGCGCATGCAACAGGGCGATCAGCTGCTGCACGTCACCCATGGGCACGCCGTCCACGGCGCGCACGATGTCGCCCGGCTGCAGCCCGGCCTGGGCCGCAGGGCTCTCCGGCTGGATGTTGCCCAGCTGCGGCGGCGCCAGCGGCGCGAGCAGGCCGATGCGGCGCAGCGCCTGGGCATCCAGATCCTGCAGCTGCAGCGCCGACAGGGGCAGGCGCAGCTCCTGCTGGCCTGCGCCACGCTGCACCTGCAGCCACACGTCCTGTTGCAGCAGCGCGGCGCGCTGCAGCGCCCAGCTCAACTCATCGAAAGACTGGATGGCCTGTGCCCGCCCGCCCTGCCCCACGCGCAGCTGCAAGACCCGATCGCCCTGCCGCAAACCGGCCTGGGCCGCCAGCGAATCGGCCTCGGGCGTGGCCAGCAGCGCCTGCGGGGCCTGAACGCCCCACCAGTTGACGGCCGAAAAGCACAGCACGGCCAGCAGCAGGTTGGCCAGCGGCCCAGCCAGTACGACGGCCATGCGCTGCGGCAATGGGCGCCGATTGAAGGCGCGCGCCAGCTCTTCTGGCGGCACGGGGCCTTCGCGCTCATCGAGCATGCGCACATAGCCGCCCAGCGGCAGGGCCGAGAGCACGAACTCGGTCTCATTGCCCGGACGCTGCCAGCGCAGCAGCGGCCGCCCCATGCCGATGGAAAAGCGCAGCACCTTCACGCCGCAGGCGCGCGCCATGCGGTAGTGGCCATATTCGTGGATGGTCACCAACAGGCCGATGGTGACGAGAAAGGCCAACAAGGTCAGCATGGCAGCGCCTGCCGGACGTGCGCCATGGCCTCAGCCCAGGCCCGCCACGCGGGCCTGGGCCACGCGCCGCGCCCGCTCGTCGAGCGCCAGCAAGGCGGGCAGCGAATCCACGGCCCCGGGGGCGCAGTGCTGCAGCGTGTGGGCGTTGACGGCATGGATGCGGTCAAAGCGCAGCCGGCCTTGCAAGAAGGCTTCGACCGCCACCTCGTTGGCGGCATTGAGCACCGCCGTGCTGCCAGCCGGGCCTTGCAACGCCTGCCAGGCCAGCGCCAAGCAGGGGAAGCGCCGCTGGTGCTGGGCATCGTCAAAGGATTCGAACGTCAGCGCGCGCAACGCCATGAAATCCAGCCGCGCGCTGCCAGACTCCATGCGCTCGGGCCAGGACAGGCCGTAGGCAATGGGCACGCGCATATCGGGCGTGCCCAACTGCGCGACGATGGAGCCATCGCGGTACTGCACCATGGAATGGATCACGCTTTGCGGGTGGATGAGCACTTGCAGTTGCTCGGGCGGCAGGTCGAACAGATAGCGCGCTTCGATCACCTCCAGCGCCTTGTTCATCATCGTGGCCGAATCCACCGAAATCTTGCGCCCCATGCTCCAGTTCGGGTGAGCGCAGGCCTGCTCGGGGGTGACTTCGGCCAACGTGGCCGGCTCGCGCTGGCGAAACGGCCCGCCCGAGGCGGTGAGGATGATTTTCTCCACGCGCGCGGCCCAGGTCTCGGGCGACTCGGGCAAGGACTGGAAAATGGCCGAATGCTCGCTGTCGATGGGCAGCAGCGTCGCCCCATGCGCGCGCACCTGCTGCATGAACCAGGCGCCGCCCACCACCAACGCCTCCTTGTTGGCCAGCAGCAGTTTCTTGCCGGCCTGCACGGCCGCCAGCGCCGGCGGCAGGCCGGCCACGCCGACGATGGCGGCCATCACGGCATCGACCTCCTCGTGCGCGGCCAGCTGCGCAATGGCCTGGCTGCCGACCAGCACCTGCGTGGCGCTGACGCCCAGCTCGCGCAATTGCTGGCGCAGGGCCTGGGCCACGTCCGGCTCTGGCACTGCGGCATAGCGTGGCTGAAATTGCAGGCACTGCTGCGCCAGGCGCTGCACGTTGCGCCCGGCCGTGAGTGCAAACACCTCGAAACGCCCAGGGTGCCGCGTCAGCACGTCCAGCGTGCTGACGCCGATCGAGCCGGTGGAGCCCAGCACGGTGATGCGCTGGCGCGCGGCCTGGGACTGAGCCATCACGGGTTGCTGCGCCATCACACCGCCCTCGCCAGCAAGGCCAGCACCAGCATGCCCATGGGCATGACCGGCAGCAGGCCGTCGATGCGATCCAGCATGCCGCCGTGGCCGGGCAGGATGGCGCTGCTGTCCTTCACGCCTGCGGCGCGCTTGATCAGCGACTCCAGCAAATCGCCCAGCACGCTCATGGCCGCCAGGGCCACGCACACCACGATCATCATGCTCAGGCCTTGTTGGCGCACCAGCCCGTAAAAGCTGCGTCCCCAGTCGTCGGCCAGCAAGCGATCCAGCCACAGCCACAAAAAGGCCAGCAGCACGACGCCGATCATGCCGCCGAACACGCCCTCCCAGCTCTTGCCGGGGCTGACCGTCGGCGCCAGCTTGCGCGCCACCAGCTTCTGCCCAAAGCTGCGGCCGGCAAAGTAGGCGCCGACATCGGCCATCCACACCAGCGCCATCAGCGACAGCAGGTAGTTGATGCCCAACTGGTAGGCCCGCAGCACGGCCACCCAGGCCACGGCAAACACCACGATGCCCAGCAGCAGCCGCAGCGCGCGCGGCAGCGCCAGCCAGCCGGCAGTGCCTTCACGCAGCACGAACACCGCCCCCACCAGCCAGGCCATGGAAAACAGCAGCCAGAACAGGCTGGGCTTGCTGACCTCTTGCACGCCGTTGAGCGCGGCCACCGTGCAGCCCAGCGCAAACACCAGCCCGACCATCTTCGCGGCCATGCCGCCAATGCCATTGAGCCTGGCCCATTCCCAGGCCGTGATGCTCAGCGCCGCCGTCACCAGCACCACGAAAGGCCAGTCCCAGGGGGCGAACAGGCAGACCAGAATCACTGCCAGCAAGGCCAGCGCCGTGATGATTCTTTGCTTCAGCATCCAGCAATCCCCTTCAAAAAAGCGCCGGCGCGCACGAGCCAAGCCCAGCCGCAGCTGCCGCCCATCAAGCCACCTGCTCGCCCGTTTTGCCGAAGCGGCGCTGCCGCTGCGCGTAGTCGCGCAGCGCGGCGTCCAGGTCTGCGGCGTCGAAATCGGGCCAGAGTACGTCGGAAAAATACAGCTCCGTATAGGCCAGCTGCCACAGCAGAAAATTGCTGATGCGCAACTCACCGCCGGTGCGGATGAGCAAGTCCGGATCGGGCACGTGCGCCAGCGCCAACGCACCCGAGAGGCCGTCCGCATCAATGGGCTGGCCTTGCTGGCGCAGGCGCTCGGCGGCCTGGGCGATGTCCCAGCGCCCGCCGTAGTTGAAGCACACGTTGAGGATCAGGCGCTCGTTGCCTGCGGTGTCCTGCTCGGCCTGCGCCAGGCTGGCGCGCACCTTCTCGCTCAGGCGGGCGCGATCGCCCACGCAATGCAGGCGCACGCCATTGGCCTGCAGGCTGGCGACTTCCTTGGCCAGCGCCGAGGCCATCAGCGCCATCAGGCCACTGACCTCGTCGGCGGGCCGCTCCCAGTTCTCGGAGGAAAAGGCAAACACCGTCAGCACCCGCACGCCGCGCTGACCGCACAGGCCCACGCAGCGGCGCAGCGCATCCACGCCCTTTTTGTGCCCCGCCAGGCGAGGCAGCATGCGCCGCTGAGCCCAGCGGCCATTGCCATCCATGACGATGGCAATGTGCTGTGGCAAGGCAGATGAGGCTGAGGCCATCGACACTCCAAACAGCGTGCGGGCAGCACGGCTTCAAGCAGGGGAAAACCAAAACGCGCCACGCGCGCAGCGCAAGCCAGCGGCGCGCAGCGCCTGTTCACAATCGCTGCGCGGGCTCTTGGCAAGTCTTTGCCCTCCATGCCGACGGGCGGGCGGGCACGGGCGGGAAAAATGGGCGCGAAAAAGCCGTGAGCCGGCGCTCAAACTTCCATCACGTCCTTTTCCTTGGCCTCGACCAAGGTGTCGATTTCCGCAATGAATTTATCGGTGAGCTTTTGCACGTCGGCTTCGGAGCGCTTTTGCTCGTCCTCGGAGGCCTGCTTGTCCTTGACCAGCTTCTTGACCGCATCATTGGCATCGCGGCGCAGATTGCGCACGGCAATCTTGGCGTTCTCGCCCTCGCTGCGCACCAGCTTGGTCATTTCGCGGCGGCGCTCCTCGCTCATCGGCGGCATGGGCACGCGGATCAGCTCGCCCATGCTGGCCGGGTTCAGCCCAAGGTCGCTTTCGCGAATGGCTTTTTCGATTTTGGCGGCCATGTCGCGCTCCCAGGGCTGCACGCTGATGGTGCGCGCATCGAGCAGCGCCACGTTGGCCACTTGGCTGATGGGCACCTGCTGGCCGTAGTACTCCACCTGCACGGTGTCGAGCAGGCCCGGGTTGGCGCGCCCAGTGCGGATCTTGGCCAGTTGGTTCTTGAAGGCGGCAATGGACTGCTCCATCTTGCCCTGGGTGGTTTTGCGAATCTCGGCAATCGTCATGGCAATTCTCCTGGTTTCATGTCAGCGACAGGCTTGGCTCAGGCGTAGACCAGCGTGCCCTCGTCCTCGCCACGCACCACGCGCTGCAGGGCGCCGGGCTTGACGATGGAAAAGACCTTGATGGGCAGCTTCTGGTCGCGGCACAGGGCAAACGCCGTGGCATCCATGATGCCCAGGTTCTTCACCATGGCCTCGTCGAAGCTGATGCGGCTGTAGCGCTGAGCCTGTGGGTCCTTCATCGGGTCGGCGCTGTAGACGCCGTCCACCTTGGTGGCCTTGAGTACCAATTGCGCCCCCACCTCGGCGCCGCGCAGTGCCGCGGCCGTATCGGTGGTGAAAAAAGGATTGCCCGTGCCTGCGGCAAAGACGACGATCTTGCCCTCTTCCAGGTACTGCAAAGCCTTGGGCCGCACGTAGGGCTCGACCACCTGGTCAATCGAGATGGCCGACATGACGCGCGCGGGCACGCCCTTGCGGTCAATGGCATCGGCCAGCGCCAGCGAGTTCATCACCGTGGCCAGCATGCCCATGTAGTCGGCCGTGGCGCGATCCATGCCCGCTGCGCCGCCTGCCATGCCGCGGAAAATATTGCCGCCACCAATGACGATGGCCAGCTCAACCCCCATCTGGGCCACGGCAATGATTTCCTGCACCATCCTCTCAATGGTTTCCCGATTGATGCCAAAAGCATCATCGCCCATCAGGGCTTCACCAGAGAGCTTGAGCAAAATGCGCGAATAGGCTGGAGTGGGGGCAGAGTCGGTCATCACGGGTGCGGCTGGTCAAATGTCACGGGGGCACTGGCTTGGCGATCTCCCCCCAGCCCGCAACAGCGCGGGCATCGGGCTCGCCAAGCGCCACCTGGCCGGGCTGCAGCAAAGCACCCGCGCCCGGCTCAACTGGCGGCGGCGCGCCCCTCAAACAGGCCCATGCCACACCGCACGCCAGATTTCAGAGCATCAGCCCTTGGCCGCAGCCATCTGGGCAGCCACTTCGGCGGCGAAGTCGTCGACCTTCTTCTCGATGCCCTCGCCCACGACGTACAGCGTGAAGCCATGCACCGTGGTGCCTTTTTCCTTGAGCATCTGGCCCACGTTCTGCTTGTCGTTCTTGACGAAAGGCTGGTCCAGCAGCGCCACTTCCTTGAGGTACTTGGCCACGGCTCCCTCGACCATCTTGGCCACGATGTCGGCGGGCTTGCCCGACTCGGCCGCCTTGCCCTGGGCCACGCTGCGCTCTTTCTCGATCAGCTCGGCGGGCACGTCAGCGCCGGACAGCGCCACGGGCTTCATGGCAGCCACGTGCATGGCCACGTCCTTGGCGGCGGCTTCGTCGCCATCGAACTCGACGACCACGCCAATGCGCGTGCCGTGCAGGTAGTGCGCCAGCTGCTTGCCATTGGCGAAGCGGGCAAAGCGGCGCAGCGACATGTTTTCGCCGATCTTGCCAATCAGGCCCTTGCGCACTTCTTCCAGCGTGGGGCCAAAGCCGTCCTGGCTGTATTCCAGCGCGCCCAGGGCCTCCAGATCGGCGGGATTCTTTTCCGCCACCAAGCGGGCAGCCGCGTTGGCAAACGCCAGGAAGCTGTCATTCTTGCTGACGAAGTCCGTCTCGCAGTTGACCTCCACCATGGCGCCAGTCTGGCCCTGCATGGCCACGGCGATCACGCCTTCGGCCGTCACGCGCGAGGCGGCCTTGCCAGCCTTGGTGCCAAGCTTGATGCGCAGCAGCTCTTCGGCCTTGGCCATGTCGCCTTCGGCTTCGACCAGGGCCTTCTTGGCCTCCATCATCGGCGCATCGGTTTTGGCGCGAAGCTCTGCCACCATACTTGCTGTCACTGCAGCCATTACGTTCTCCAATCCAAATCAGTACAAAAATCAAACTTCTGCCGCTGGCATACGAAAAAGGGGCATTCTGTGCGACGCCCCCTTTTGATGCGATGCACGGGCCGCTGCGGCGGAAAAGCCAAGCGGCATCGCGGCGCTGTGCACGGGAGCTGCGGCTTACTCGGCCGTCTCCTGCACTTCAACGAACTCATCGCCTTGCTCGCCAGCGGCCAGCTTGACCACTTCCTCGACGGCGTTGTTGCGGCCCTCGATGATGGCATCAGCAATGCCACGGGCGTACAAGGCCACGGCCTTGGCCGAGTCGTCGTTGCCAGGGATCACGTAGTCGATGCCTTCGGGGTTGTGGTTGGTGTCGACCACGCCGATCAGCGGGATGCCCAGCTTGTGCGCTTCAGACACGGCGATCTTGTGGTAGCCCACGTCGATGACGAAGATCGCATCGGGCAGCGCGCCCATGTCCTGGATGCCGCCGATGTCGCGCTCGAGCTTTTCGATCTCGCGCGAGAACATCAACTGCTCTTTCTTGCTCATGGCCTCCAGGCCAGCTTCCTGCTGGGCCTTCATGTCCTTGAGGCGCTTGACCGAAGTCTTCAGGGTCTTGAAGTTGGTCAGCATGCCGCCCAACCAGCGCTGATCCACATAGGGCATGCCGGCGCGCTGCGCCTCCTGGGCGACGAGCTCGCGCGACTGGCGCTTGGTGCCCACGAACAAGATGGTGCCGCGATTGGCCGCCAGCTGGCGCGCGAACTTCTGCGCCTCCTGGAACTTGGGCAGCGTGGCCTCCAGGTTGATGATGTGAATCTTATTGCGATGGCCGAAGATGAAGGGGGCCATCTTGGGGTTCCAGAAACGGGTTTGGTGGCCAAAATGCACGCCCGCTTCCAGCATTTCACGCATGGTGATCGACATAGCTGTCTCTGCTTTCAAAAAGTCCGAAGGTTGGTTTCCTAGACCGGCCCCGCACCGGCAAACCGCGCCGCCATTGCCACAAAGCACAATGGCAGGCCAGCCCGCGCAGCACCTTGGATGAACCGGCCTGCTATTTGCCTTGCTGCGATGCAAACCCGCGCAAGCCCACAAAAGCCCAGCAAGGTTAGCGTCAAGCAAAACCGGCGGATTTTAGCACAGCAAGCACTGGCTGCAGCCGCTTGGGCAAATGCAGACGCCCGCCCCATGTTTTGTGGGAAAATTGCGCGTTTTGCGTGCGCTTGGCAGTCTGGCCGACCATCGACTACTGGATTGCCAACCGTGCAGAGACTTCGGAGAGGATCTCAAGCGCGGCACAGGCCGCGTTTTTGCTTTTTTCACCCGGCACTTCTTCTTTTTGGGCTCCCCCATGATTCAGATCACCCTTCCCGATGGTTCGCAGCGCCAGTTCGACAGCGCCATCACCGTGGCCGAGGTGGCCGCCGCCATTGGCCCAGGCCTGGCCAAAAACACTGTGGCCGGCAAAGTCGATGGCCGCCTGGTGGATGCCAGCGATCTGATTGAGCACGACGCTCGCGTGCAAATCATCACCCCCAAGGATGAGGAAGGCGTAGACATCATTCGCCACTCCTGCGCCCACTTGGTGGGCCATGCCGTCAAGCAGCTCTACCCGACGGCCAAGATGGTCATCGGCCCGGTGATCGACGAGGGCTTTTACTACGACATCTCCTACGAGCGCCCCTTCACCCCTGAGGACATGGCCGCCATCGAGCAGCGCATGAAGGAGCTGATCGCCAAGGACTACGACGTCATCAAGCGCATGACGCCGCGCGCCGAGGTCATCCGCATCTTCCAGGAGCGTGGCGAGGACTACAAGCTGCGCCTGATCGAGGACATGCCCGATGAACAGGCCATGGGCCTGTACTTTCACGAGGAATACGTGGACATGTGCCGCGGCCCGCACGTGCCCAACACGCGCTTTTTAAAGGCCTTCAAGCTCACCAAGCTGGCCGGCGCCTACTGGCGCGGCGATTCGCGCAACGAGCAGCTGCAGCGCATCTACGGCACGGCCTGGGCCGACAAAAAGCAGCTCGATGCCTACATGCAGCGCATCGAGGAGGCCGAAAAGCGCGACCACCGCCGCCTGGGCCGCGAGCTCGATCTGTTCCACCAGGACGAGCACTCGCCCGGCACCGTGTTCTGGCACCCCAAGGGCTGGATCATCTGGCAGCAGGTCGAGCAGTACATGCGCCGCGTCTATCAGGACAACGGCTACCTCGAAGTCAAGGGGCCGCAAATCCTGGACAAGACCCTGTGGGAGAAGACCGGCCACTGGGACAAATACCGCGAGAACATGTTCATCACCGAGAGCGAAAAGCGCGACTACGCACTCAAGCCGATGAACTGCCCCGGCCACCTGCTGATCTTCAACCAGGGCATCAAGAGCTACCGTGACCTGCCGCTGCGCTATGGCGAATTCGGCCAGTGCCACCGCAACGAGCCCTCCGGCGGCCTGCACGGCATCATGCGCGTGCGCGCCTTCACGCAAGACGACGGCCACATCTTCTGCACGCCCGATCAATTGCAGGCCGAGGTGCAGCACTTCACCCAAGTGCTGCAGCGCGTCTACCGCGATTTCGGCTTCACCGACATCATCTACAAGGTCGCCACCCGGCCCGAGAAACGCATTGGCACCGAGGAGAGCTGGGACCAGGCCGAGGCCGCGCTGATCGACAGCCTCAAGGCCACCGGCGTGCAATACCGCATCGCCGAAGGCGATGGCGCCTTCTACGGCCCCAAGCTCGAATACACGCTGCGCGATGCCCTGGGGCGCGAATGGCAATGCGGCACCATCCAGGTCGATCCCTCGATGCCCGAGCGCCTGGACGCGCAGTACGTCGGCGAGGACGGCGCGCGTCACCGCCCGCTGATGCTGCACCGCGCCATCGTCGGCAGCCTGGAGCGATTCATCGGCATCCTCATCGAGCACTACGCCGGCGCCCTGCCCGTCTGGCTGGCGCCACAGCAAGTCAGCGTGCTCAACATCACCGATGCCCAGGCCGACTACTGCCGCGAGCTTGTTGTAAAACTCCAAAAAGCCCTGCCGCACCAGCCCATCCGCGCCGAGTTGGATTTACGCAACGAAAAGATCACTTATAAAATACGCGAGCATGCCTTGCAAAAAGTGCCGTTCATCCTCGTGGCTGGCGACAAGGAAAAAGCCGCCGGCACCGTGGCAGTCCGCGGGCGCGGCAACCAGGATCTGGGGGTCATGCCGCTGGAGCAATTCATCGCACTGATCAGCGAGAAAATTGCCGCCAAGCAATAGCACAGAAAGGGCCTTGCCGCCCGCCATCCCCGCCCGGCCATTGCCGGGCGGCTTCTTGCAACCAACCGTTTGAAGGTGAGAGCCATCGCTACTGAATACCGTGACCGTCGACACCGCGAAGAGCGCAAGCATCGACTCAACCGTGAAATCAACGCGCCCGAGCTGCGCGTGACCGGGCCGGACAACGAGCCCATCGGCGTCATCAGCCTGCAGGAAGCCCTGCGCATGGCCGGCGACCTGGATGTCGATCTGGTCGAGATCGCGCCCACCGCCAACCCGCCCGTGGCCCGCCTGATCGACTACGGCAAGTTCAAGTACCAGGAACAAAAGCGCGCTGCCGAGGCCAAGGCCAAGCAGACCGTCATCGACATCAAGGAAGTCAAGTTCCGCCCTGGCACCGACGACGGCGACTACAACATCAAGCTGCGCAACATCCGCCGCTTCCTCGAAGACGGCGACAAAGTCAAGGTCACGCTGCGTTTTCGCGGCCGCGAAATCACCCACCAGAACCTGGGCCTGAACCTGCTCAACCGCCTGCGCGAAGAGCTGGGCGATGCCATCGTCGTCGAGCAATTCCCCAAGCTCGAAGGGCGCCAGATGATCATGATGATCGCGCCGCAGAAGAAAAAGGCCAGCGGCGGCAAACCCAAGGCCGCTGCCCAGCCCAGCGAAGCCGCTTCGGACTGATCCCAAGCCCCTGCGCCGTCTCAAATGGGCAGCACGCCCAAGTCACTGCGCATTCATTGCTTCATTTGAACGCCCCCAACGCGCCGCGCGCCGCTGTGGCTGCGGCGCGTTGCTCGTCTGCGCCACGCGCCACACACCAGCAAAGCCCATTTCCGCTGCCTTGAGCAGGGTTTCTGGGCTGGCTGCGCCCCCTGTCAAGCGGCTATCATGCGCTCGGCGCGCCTGCCCGCACGGCATGCGCGCTGCACCTTTCCCGAGGGGAGCCCCGCGTCAAGGGGCTGAGAAACTGTTGGCCGGCACACACCCGCCACACTTGTGGAGTGCCGGCAGCGCAGTGACCCTTTGAACCTGATCCGGATCATGCCGGCGAAGGGACGGGCAACGCCCCCAGGCACAGCCCCCGCTGTCGCACCCAGGCCGCCCCCTTGCCCCTCGCTGGCCCAGTCCACACCAACGAGGAGCACACCATGACCGCCTTCACCGAACAACTGCGCCAGGCCAACCTCCAGACCTGGGAGCAGGCTGCCGAGCACCGCTTCGTCCAGGAACTGTTTGCCGGCACCATCGACGATGCCGTCATGGCCCACTCCAGGACCACCGCTTCCTCGACAGCTTTCTGACCCTGCTGGGCAGCGCCATCGCCACGGCCGACACCTTCGAGGCGCGGCTGCGCTTGGGCCGCTTTGCTGGCATGGTCTCAGGCGACGAAAACACCTACTTCCTGCGCGCCTTCGAAGCCCTGGGCGTGAGCGAGGCGCGCCGCCAGCAAGAGCCCGACACCGCCCCCACACAAGGCTTTCAGGCCATCATGCGCGAGGCCGCCGCGACCCGCAATTACGCTGCCGTGCTGGCCGTGCTCAACGTCGCCGAATGGCTCTACCAGGACTGGGCCACGCGCGGCAACAAGCCCCTGCCCGAGCACTTCGTGCACGCCGAATGGGTCACGCTGCACAACAACCCCTTCTTCAACGACTTCGTGGCCTTCCTGCGCGCCGAGCTCGACCGCATCGGCCCAGCGCACAGCGAGATCGCGCACGACTTCTTCCGCCGCGCCGTGGCGCTGGAGCTGGCCTTCTTCGACGAAGCCTACAACGCCTGAACAGGAGCGCCGCCCATGACAGCCGTCTTCGAGCGCCTCAAAGCCGCTGCCCTGCCCGACTGGAATCGCTACGTCGATCACCTCTTCATCCGCCAGATGGAAGCGGGCACCCTGCCCCAGGCCGTGTTCCAGCAATACCTGATCCAGGACTACCTGTTCCTGATCCAATACGCGCGCGCCCATGCCCTGGCCATCTACAAAAGCCGCACGCTGGAAGACATGCACATCGCGCAGGGCGGGCTCAATGCCATCCTGGACGAAATGAAGCTGCACGTGCGCCTGTGCGAACGCTGGGGCCTGAGCCCGGCCCAGCTGCAGGCCGCGCCCGAGCACCAAGCCACCGTGGCCTACACCCGCTACGTGCTCGATTGCGGCCAAAGCGGCGACCTGCTGGATCTGAACGTGGCCCTGGCCCCATGCATGATCGGCTACGCCGAAATCGGCCGCCGCCTGGCCCCGGCCCTGGCCGCGCGGCCCGACCACCCCTACCGCGAATGGATCAGCGAGTACTCCGGCCAAGCCTTTCAGCAGGCCGCCCAGGCCTGCATCGCCCACATGGACAAACTCGCCGCCCACGCCATGACCGAGGCGCGCTTTGCCGAACTCACCGCCATCTTCGCCCAGGCCGCCCGCCTGGAAGCCGACTTCTGGCAGATGGGCTTTGAGCTGGCCGGGCAAGCACCACAGGGCTGATGCGCCTGGGGCTGCTTGCTCAATGAAGACACTGGCTATGCGTTGCGTGTTTGCGCAGACAGGCCCAGCAGCTGCTTGACCACCCTGCCCGTATCCCGGTAGTGCCGCGCCAGCAGGCCTGCAGCCAGGCCTGCATCGCGTGCGACGGCCGCATCCATGAGCTGGCGATGCTCGGCCAGCACGTCACGGCCCACTTGCAGGTACCGGCCATCGCGCAGCGCCGGCTGGCGGTATCGCTCACTTTGCGCATAAAGCTGTTCTGCAAAGCTGAGCAACCAGCTCGATCCGCAGGCAGCAATCAGGCTGCGATGGAATTCATAGTGCCGTTGCTCGAACTGGGCCTCGGCGTCGGCATGGCCCTCTTGCTCATCGGCGGCGTAATAACGCCGCGTGGCCAAAGCCAAAGCGTGATAGGCCGACACCACTTGGGCTTCCCACTGGTCATCGCCCTTGACGAGAGAGCGACGCAGCGCCTCGCACTCGATGACGATGCGCGTTTCGATCACGTCCCACATTTGCTCTTCGGAAAAAGGCGCCACGCGAAAGCCGCGCGATGTGGTGGACACCACCAATTGCTCGCTGAGCAGGCGATTCAAGGCCTCACGCAGCGGCGAGTAGCTGATGCCGTAGCAATTCTTGAGTTGCTCCAGGCGCAGCGCCTGGCCTGCGGGAAAGCGCCCGGCAATGATGTCGCGGCGCAATGCTCGGTGCGCTTGCTCGGCCAGGGTGATTTCTTCGTAGGTGGCCCCCTCTGGCTGCGCAGAATGCGGGGCCTGTGTCTTGGCGACCTTGATGCGGGGCTTCATGGCGGACTCCGTCGGCCACTGCTTCGTCCCATCGCTACCGGGCACAGGCCTGGGCTGCGGCCCCAGGCCTTGGACAGTCGAATGCAGCGGATGCTGGCAGCAGCTCAGAGATCTGCCAAGGCCCGGCGCGCCAAGCCTTGGCAGAGGCGACTCACAGGGGGAGTTCGCTCACGTGCATGCCAGGCGCGATTATGTACTGCTGGGCCCGCCCGCGCCTGGCGCAGCCAGCAAGGCGCCATAGCCAGGCACTTGCGTATCCAGGCCCAGGCGCTTGAGCATCTGGTAGACCGTGGCCACAGAGGAAGAGAGCACGGGCAGCCCAATGCGGTCCTCGATGGGCTGAATGGAGGCCAGCGAAGGCATTTGCACACAGGCCGAGGCCACCACCGCATCCACACCGCTGGTTTTGAGCTTGCGGCTGATCTCGATCGGCGCGCGCGGATCCTGGCGGCCGACCTCCAGGTTGTCGGCAATTTCCAGCGAGATGCTGTCCACGACCTCGATGCCCTCGTGTTCGATGTAGTCGATCACCAACTGCGTCAGCGGCTTCATGTAGGGAGTCAGGATGGAGATTTTTTTGGCCCCCAAAGCCTGCAGGCCTTCAACCAGGGCGCCTGCGCTGGTGACCACTGGCGCAGGCGCGCCATTGGCCACCGTGCAGGCATGCAGGCGCTGCTCGGAGCGGCGGTGGTAGCCCTTGCCCATGCTCATGATGGCCACCAGACAGGCGTAACCCAGCACGTCCACCCGCGCATCCGACAGCTCCAGCGCGCAGCGATCGCTGTCTGCATCCATGGCCGACAGTTCTTCCTTGGTGACATGCTTCATGCGCATGCGGCTGGAATGGAACGTGAAACGCTCAGGGGCCACGGCCTCGCGCGCGCGCAGCACGGCAGGGATTTCCGTCTCCATCGTGGTATTGGAGGAAGGCACGATTTGCCCAATGCGGTAATGGCGCGTTGCAACACTCATGGCTGGGCCTCCTGCGCGGCATCGGCCAAAGGCAGTTGATCCAGCTCCAGCGCCGGGGCGCATTCGCCAAGATGGGCCGCCTGCAATGCGCGCCGGTTGACGCGCAACTCAAAGATGTCAAAGCGGTTGTAATGGCCCGTGATGTCGTGCATCTGCCTCGGCTGAATGCAGCGCGCCAAATCAATCTCGGCGTAGATGATGCCCTCCTCATCGATCAGAGGCTCGCCCAGCGTGCGGCCATCGGGGCCAATGAAGCCGGAAAAAGCACTGTTGCGGCGCGAGAGCTGCTCACGCGCCTGGGGGAAGTCCGCCTCCAGTGCGGCAATCATTTCCTCGGAAATCGTCGAGCAGGACACCACGGTAAACAGCTTGCCCTCGAAGCTGTGCGCGGCCGAGCGCACCTTGATGGCATCGGCCATGTCGTAATCGGGCGGCGCCACCGGCAGCGCGATGTAATTGGCCACGTGCACCAGCTCCCCCTGGGCCAGCAGGGCAAAACGCGCCAAAGTATTGGTGTTCTCTCCGCAGGCCAATGCGCCCAGCGGGCCAATGGAGGTGTTGTGCACCCGCAGTGCCGAGGCATCGCCCGGCGTCCAGGTGAGCTTCTCAGCCCACGTGGGCACCAGCTTGCGATGCCGCCCCAGGAGATGGCCCTCATCAGAGATCGTCACCACAGTGTTGTAGATGGTGCCGATGCCAGTGCGGCTGCGCTCGTTGACGCCAACGACCACGTTGATCCTGTGGCGCGCAGCGGCCGCCGCGATCTTGGCGATCTCCGGCCCAGGAATCTCAATGGCAGCCCGCGCCAGCTTCTCGAACCAGGCGCTGCCTTGGATGGGGCTGCCAATCCAGTTCCAGTACGGGTAGCCAGCCACAAACACCTCTGGAAATGCCACCAGGCGTGCGCCTTGCTCTGCGGCCTCGCCCATCAGGCGCACCACCTTGTCCACGCTTGCCTGTGGATCGAGAAACACCGGCGCGGCCTGCACGGTCGCGGCTTTGAAAACGGGAAGTTCCAGCATCTTTCAAGTCCTTTCAAATACCCATCAAATGCCCAGATAGCGTTGCGCCATGGCCGGGTCTTGCGACAGCTCATCTGGCGTGCCTGACCACACCACGCGCCCTTTCTCAACGATGTGATGCACATCGACCAATGCCGCCATTTCGGCCAGGTTCTTGTCAACGACGACGATCGTCATGCCCTCCTGCTTGAGCGCGCCCAGGCAATGCCAGATTTCTTGACGAATCAGCGGCGCCAAGCCTTCCGTGGCTTCATCCAGCAGCATCAGACAGGGGTTGGTCATCAAGGCCCGCCCTATGGCCAGCATTTGCTGCTCGCCGCCGGAGAGGGTTTTGGCTGGCTGGGCGCGGCGCTCATGCAGTCTTGGGAACAACGCCATGACACGCTCCAGACTCCAGCCGCTGCGGCCTGCATGGCTGCGCGCCGTCGCCAGCAGGTTCTCCTGCACCGAGAGGGAGCCGAAGATGCGCCGCCCCTCCGGCACCAGGCCCATGCCCAAACGCGCAATGGCATGGGGCGCAAGACCATTCAATGGCCGATCGCGCAGCACGATGCGCCCGCCACTGGCTGGCAGCAGGCCCATCAGGGTGTGCACCGTCGTGGTCTTGCCCATGCCATTGCGCCCGATCAACGAAATGGCCTGGCCTTGCTGCGCCTGGAAGTCCATGCCCAGCAAGACCTGGCTTGGCCCATAGCCCCCGGTCAATCCTTCGACGATCAGCATGCGTCCTCCCCCAAATAAGCACTGCGCACTTGCGGATGGCTGCGCACTTCATCGGGCGTGCCGGTGAAAATGGTGCGGCCACACACCAGCACGCTGATGCGGTCGGCCAGCGCAAAGACCGCATCCATGTCGTGCTCGACCAGCAAGATGCTGTAGCGCCCCTTGAGCGAGCGCAGCAGCTGCGTCATGCGCAGCGTTTCCTCAACGCCCATGCCCGCCATGGGCTCGTCCAGCAGCAAAATGCGGGGCGCACGCGCCAGGGCTACTGCCAGCTCCAGCTGGCGGCGCTCGCCATGGGCCAGGTCGGCGGCCAGGCAATGCGCGCGCCCCGCCAGGCCAACCTCGCCCAGCCACTGCTGCGCCGCCTGCACCAAGGCCGGATCCCGGCGCGGATCGGCCCATGAGAAGGCATGGCCGGACTGCAACATCAGCGACAGCACCACGTTCTCCAACGCGCTGTAGTCCAGGCACAGCTCGGTGACCTGAAAGGAGCGCGACAGCCCAGCCCGCGCGCGCTGAAAGGCCCGCTGCGCAGTCACGTCGATGCCATCGACCAGAATGCGCCCGGCGTCGGGGCGCAGCTCGCCGCACAGCTGCGCAATCAACGTGGACTTGCCTGCCCCATTGGGCCCGATCAGCGCATGCACCTCGCCCTTGCGCAGTTCCAGATCAACGCCATTGGTGGCCTGGACGGCGCCAAAGGATTTGTACAGACCGCACACCTGCATCAGGGCCTGCGGCGGCTGCTGCGGCTGTGCCTCAATCGCCATGGCGCACCCCCAGCCAGCGGCCAAACAGGCCACGCCGCCCCAACAGGGCAATCAGCACCAGGATCGGCCCCATGACCAGCATCCAGTGCTCGGTCCAGCTGGTCAGCAGCTGCTCCAGGCCAAGGAATACGGCCGCGCCACCGATGGGCCCCAGCAGCGTGCCCACACCGCCCAGAATCACCATCGCCATGAACTCGCCGGACTTGGTCCAGGCCGCCATGTCCGGCGTGACCAGGCCGGCATAGTTGGCCCACAAAATGCCCGCCAGGCCCGTGCCAATGGCCGACCAGACGAATGCCAGCAAGCGGTACGGCGTGGGTGCAGCGCCCAGGTTGACGACACGCCGCTCACTTTGCCGCAAAGCCTGCAGCACCATGCCAAACCGCGATGCGGTGATGAGCGCGCACACCGCTGCCCAGGCCACGAGGATGAGCAAGCACAGGTAATAAAAATGCTTGGGGTCTTCCAGATCGATGAAGGGCAGCACATTGCGCTGCGCCATCAGCAGCCCATCGTCGCCGCCATAGACCTGCAGCGACATCAGAATGAAATACACCATCTGCCCAAAGGCCAGCGTAATCATGATGAACTGCACGCCGCGCGTGCGCAGCGCCAGGGCCCCGACGATCGCGCCGAGCGCGCCGCACAGCAGCAAGGCCAAGGGCCAGACCAGCAGCGCCTGCAAGGAGCCATGCCAGCCCAGCAGCGGCTGGCCTTCGAGCGCGTGGTGGGCCGCAATCGCCGCGATGTAGCCGCCCGCGCCAAAGAACATGGCATGGCCAAAGCTGACCATGGCGCCATAGCCCAGCACCAGATCCAGCGACACCGCCACCAGGCCATAAATGAGAAAGCGCGTGGCCACATTGACCGCATAGGGCATGCCAGCCAGCTGCGCCCCCAGGGGAAGCAGGGCCAGCAACAGCAGCGCAGCCCCAAGGAGCGCCATGCGTTTTGAAAATCTTTTCGTCATGCTTTGCTCACCTCTTTGCTGGCAACAAGCCCAGCGGTCGCACGATCAGCACCACCGCCATCAACACATAGATGGACGCCGAGGCCAGGCCAGCGGCCAGAGGCGCTGCGACCTCTGGGCTGAAGAGCTGATCCAACGCGATGGGCAGGAACGCCCGCCCCAGGCTATCCACCATGCCCACCAGCAAGGCGCCAAGCAGCGCGCCGCGCACCGAGCCCACGCCGCCGATGATGATGACGACGAAGGTCGTGATGAGAATCCGCTCGCCCATGCCGATTTCCACGGCCAGCAAAGGCGCCGCCATGACGCCGGCCAGACCGCACAGCACGGCCCCAAGGCCAAACACGAAGAAATACAGCCGGCGGATGTCCACCCCCAAGGCGCTGACCATGTCGCGATCGTCTGCGCCAGCGCGCACCAGCATGCCCACGCGCGTGCGGTTCACCAGCAGCCACAAGCCAATTGCCACCAATGCGCCCACTGCAATGAAGGCCAGGCGAATCACGGGGTATTCCAGGCCCGGCGCCACCGTCACCGAGCCTTGCAGCAAGGTGGGCGTTTGCACCAAGGGAGGCTGGCGGCCAAAAATCAGCGTCACCGCCTCGTTGGTGAAGAGGATCAAGCCAAAGGTCGCCAACACCTGGTAGAGGTGATCGCGTTGGTAGAGGTGGCGGATCACGCTCCACTCCACCAACAACCCATAACCGCCGGCGCTGAGCAATGCCGCCAGCACCGCCACCGCAAACGAGCCCGTATGGGCCAAGGCCAGCGCCGCGCAGTAGGCGCCCACCATGTAGAAGGAGCCATGCGTGAGATTGACCACCCCCATGATGCCGAAGATCAGCGTCAGGCCAGAGGCCAGCATGAACAGCATGGCGCCGAACTGCAGGCCGTTGAGCAACTGTTCGAGCAGCAGCATCATGGCAGCTTGCACTGGCTGGCGTAGGCGTCCTTGCCATCGGTGATGATCTTGCGCACCACCTGCGGCTCCAGCGCCCCCTGGTCGTTTTTCACCAAGCGCATCAAGTACATGTCCTGGATCGGATGCTGGTTGTTGTTCAAGGCGAACTTGCCGCGCAGCGAGACGAAGTCCACCTCGCGCAACGCGGCCTGGAAGGCTGTCATGTCACCCAGATCGCCCTTGACGCGCCGCAGTGCCGAGCCAATCCACTGCGCCGTGTCGTAGGCCTGCATGGCGTAGTCCGTCGGCGTGCGGCCATAAGCCTGGCGGAAGTCGGCCACGAACTGCTTGCTCTGCGCGTTGTCCAGCGCAATCGACCAAATGCCGGTGGTGTAAAAACCCTCGGCGGCATCGCCCGTGGCTTCGATCATGCGCGCGTCCATGGAGAAGCCCGGCATCAGCATTGGCGTGCTCTTGTTCAGCCCCGAGTTGCCGTACTGCTTGGCAAAGTTGATGCCAGCCCCGCCCGGATGGAACTGGAAGATGCCATCGGGAGCGAGCGCCCGCACCCTGGCCATCTCGACCGAGAAGTCCGACTGGTCGAGCTTGGTGTAGATCTCCGCCAGCACCTCGCCCTGGTACGTGCTCTTGAAGCCAGCGATGGCATCGCGCCCGGCCTGGTAGTTGGGCGCCAGCACGACCATGCGCTTGAAGCCCAGCTCATTGGCGGCAATGCCGGCGGAGGAGTGGTAGAAGTCGTTCTGGTACGAGGCCACGAAGTAGTTCCGGTCGCAGCGCGCGCCCGCGAACATGGACGGCCCGGCCTGGGCGCTGACGTAGGTATGGCCAGCCTTGGTGATGCTGGGCACAACCGCCGCCAGCACGTTCGAGAAGTTGACGCCGGTGTAGAGCCGCACGCCTGACTGCACCAGGCGGTCGGCCGCCTGCTTGGCATTGGCCGGCTTGAGGCCATCGTCCTCAATCACCAGCTCCACGGGCACGCCGCCCAGCTTTCCCTGGCCTTGCTGCACGGCCAGCAAAAAGCCATCGCGCAAATCCTGGCCGATGTAGCCCGCCGGGGTCGAGAGCGTGGTGATGAAGCCGATCTTGACCGGCTCTGCCTGCACGCTGCCGAAGGCGCACGCCAGCACTGCGCCGGCAGCAAGCACTTTATTGAGCATAAGAGTCTCCTTCATGTTGTTATGAAAAGCGGCCTGCGAGAGGGCCGCGTCTGCCGGGATTCAGCCCTTGGGCGGGCGCGCTGCATCGCCCACGGCCACGACCGGGTTGCGCAAACAACCGATCTTCTCGACCCAGGCCTCGACCACATCGCCCGGCCACAGCCACTCTTGCGGCGTGCGCCCAGCCCCCACGCCTGCGGGCGTGCCTGTGGCGATGATGTCGCCCGGCTCCAGCGTGATGGCCGCGCTGATGTCGGCAATCAGCGCCGGAATCTTGAACAGCAGATGGCGTGTGTTGGAGTGCTGCTTGAGCACGCCATTGACCTTCAGGCCCAGCTCCAGGTTGTGCGGATCGCCGATCTCCTCGGCCGTGACGATGACCGGCCCGAAGGGGGCGTAGGTGTCTTGCCCCTTGGAGTAGATCCACTGGCCAGCGCGGCGGTTGTCGCGGGCGCTGATGTCATTGAGCACGCTGTAGCCGAACACGTGGCGCATGGCCTGCTCCGGGCTGACCCGCCTGGCCCGCTGGCCGATCACCACGGCCAGCTCCACCTCCCAGTCGAGCTGCTGCGTGATGGCGGCGTTGTGCTCGATGGCATCGCCATCGGCAATCACGGCCGTGGGCGGCTTGGAGAAGATGACCGGCTGCGTGGGCAGCTCCTTGGCCGTATCCAAGGCACGGCTGGACTCATGCACGTGCTCCACGTAGTTCAGCCCAATGCCGAAGATGTTCTTGCGCGGGCGCGGAATCGGCGCCAACAGGCTCAGATTGACCAAAGGCAAGGCCGCGCCAATGGGCCAGCGGCCCTGGTACTGCGCCAACAACTCCGCCGTCTGCTGTACGGCCTGCGGCCCCAAGTCAATGAACTCCAGCATGGCCGCAGGCAAGGCCTGGCCGGCATGCTGGCCCAGCCTTTGCAAGTCCACCACCAAATCGTTAACGACGGCCCCCAGGCGGGCCTCTGCGGCCGGATGGGCGCGGTAAGTCACAAGTCGCATATTCCAAAGCTCTCCATCAAAACAGCGATACGAAAGCGGCATGCGCTGCCGGTTGCACCCCGCGCAGGGCGCTGACCGCCTGCCGCCCAAGGCATCAGGGCTCCCAAACAGGCTGGTGGCCGCCGTTGTCGGCCAGCGCCTCCTGGCGATACAGCGCCAGCTTTTCCATGACCGGCAAATCGTTGAAGCAAAACAGGCAGGCGTCCTCGCTCTGGCTGGCGTTGACGTGTTCATGCCAGGCCCAAGACGGCACGCAAAAGATGTCGTGCTCGCGCCAGTCAAAGCGCCGCCCGCCAATGACCGAGTAGCCGCGCCCCTTGGCCACGTGGTAGAGAAAGCTGCCCGTGTGGCGGTGCGCCTTGCCGGTAAAGCCCGGCCGCAGCAATTGCATGCTGGCCCCAATCGTGGCCATCACATGGCCATGCGTGACCGGATTGACGTAATGCATCAAAGCGCCATCGAAGGGGCAGTCCTGCCTGGACGCCGCCAGCCTTTGCAAGGCCTCGTAGGTCGGCTCCCACTGGTACTTAAGCAGTGGCGAGTAGGGCTGCGCCCAATCCAGCGCCTGCGGCCGCAAACCGGGCGCGCCCCAAAGCGCCACCGTGTCATCGACCGGATAGCCCACGGCCTGGTGCAAATCCGGATGCACGGCATAAAACCCCGCCTCCATGGCATTGACCAGCGGGATGTCCAGCCCGTCCTGCCAGATGCAGGGCAGGCCGCCCTCTTCCACGCCATGCTCATGCCAGCAGCCGTTGGGCGTGAGCACGAAGTCATTGGCGCCCAGCGTCATCTTGTGCCCATCGACGATGGTGTAGGCGCCACGCCCCTCCATGATGAAGCGCAGCGCCGAGGAGGAATGCGCATGCGCCGAGGCCTTCTCGCCCGGATGCATCACTTGCAGCCCCGAGTACAGCCAGCCCACCGCTGCGGCCACATCGCTGCGCCCCGGGTTGTTCAGATAAATCACCCGCCGCCCGGCCTTCTCCGGCGTCACCAAATCCACCGAACGCAGCACATGCGCACGCAAATCCTGGTAGCGCCACAGCATGGGCAGCGACTGCGACTTGGGCTCCCAGGGCTCGATCTTGTTGGCCACCGTCCACAGCGCCCCCGCATTCAAGGACTCCAACTGCCGGTAGTAGGCCAGCAGCTCAGGGGTGTCGGCCACATCGGCGCGGCCGGCAACGCTCTCACGGTACTGTTCGTAACTGCTCGTCATCTGCAAAGACTCCCGGTTGATTGCATGAACAGATCGGCGCCATCGCGCCAGCGAGGCCGCCAGCAACACCATTCTTGGAGCCAACGCCATCTTTCCTAAATTTGCTTGATTTTATAAAATCTGACCGATAGCCCCATCCGTACAAACCCTGAGCTGGCAGCTTGACAGGCCCAGTCTGCCGGCACAGTCGGGCCCGCTAAATGGCAGGCAGCTCCAGCGCCTGGCAGGAGCCGCATCTGCCATTGCGTTTTTCATCCTCCAGGCTTCATTCAAAATACCCCCTGCTCTTTTTAAAATCCCTCCCCCACGCCACCGCCCATCCACATGCCGACCTCGAACAGAAAGGAGAAACATTTCCATGCCCAATCAATCCAGCATTGACTTTCACTGTTACGAGCCCAATCAGGGGCATGGCCTGCGCCACGACCCCATTGCAGCCATTCTTGGCCCACGCTTCATCGGCTGGATTTCGACGCGCTCATTAGACGGCACGCCCAATTTGGCGCCATACAGCTTTTTCGGCATCTTCAACTACCAGCCGCCAATCATCGGGTTCTCCAGCGTGGGCTGGAAAGACACCGTGCGCAATGCCCAGGACACTGGCCAATTCGTCGTCAACTTGGCCACACGCGCCCTGGCCGAGCCAATGAATCTCAGCAGCGCCGAGCTTCCCAGCGACGTCAGCGAGTTCCAGGTCGCGCAACTCGACGCCATTGATGCAAAAAACGTGGCAGCGCCGCGCGTGGCGCAAAGCCCTGTTTCGCTGGAGTGCAAAGTCCTGCAAATTCAGCAGCTCAGCACACTGGAAAACAAAAAAATCAATACTTGGCTGACCCTGGGCGAGGTTGTGACTGTGCACATTGCAGCCAACCTACTGAAAGATGGCGTATACGACACAGGCGCCGCGCATCCCATTCTTCGGGCCGGCGGTTCATCGGATTATTTTGAAATCACACCGGAAAGCCTTTTCAAAATGCGCAGGCCGCGTTAACCAAAATCGCCAACCAAAATCCATCAATTGCATCAGCGCCGCTGGCACTCCATGAAAAACTCATGCCAGAGGCCAGTGTGCGCGGCCCGTGCGGACGGTCTTCAGCCCTATCATGATCCAAGCAGGCAAGCGAGTCCGCGCCTCCCCAGCCCCGGGGCAGCAAGCGCCTGCCAGTCTGCTGCCATCCAGTCAGTTTTTATAAAAACTACATTTTGCCTATCCTGGGAGCGCCGCGCGCAATGCGGCCGCAGCAGGCCGGCAAGAAGATCAGGCAGACCCGCCCCTGGTTTCCACCGATGGACGGCTTGTGTTTGCGGGAAATACTTCCAGGCTTGGCATCCATTGGCTTGGGCCAGCGCCAGACTGCCCCCATCCACACACACCCATGAAGGAGGAACCATGAGCATCCGCACACCCGCATTCCGCCCCTTTGCCGCCTTGGCCAGCGCCTGCGCGCTGGCCGTTTCACTGGGCGCTGCCAGCGCCGCCTGGGCCAGTGAGCCCATCAAGCTGGGCATCGTCCAGCCCATGACCGGGCCAAACAAGCAATACGGCGATCAGATCGTCGCTGGCGCCATGACCGCCATCGAAACCATCAATGCCGCAGGCGGCGTCAAGGGGCGCAAGATCGAGCCCATCCTGATCGACGACGGCTGCGAGCCCAAGCAGGCCGTGCCCGCGGCCAACCAGGTGATCAAGTCCGGCGCCAAGTTCGCCGTGGCCCATGCCTGCTCGGGCACGGCCGTGCCCGCCGTCAACGTGTACGAGGAAGAGCGCATCGTGGGCATCACGCCGGGGGCCACCTCGCCGCTGGTGACCGACACCATCAAGCCGCATTTCTTCTTTCGCACCGGCGGGCGCGACGACCAGCAAGGCCCGTTCGCCGCGCGCTACATGCTCAAGGCCATCAAGCCCAGCAAGATCGCCGTTCTACACGACAAGCAGACCTATGGCTTTGGCGTGGCCAATGAGGTGCACAAAACGCTCAAGGAGCAAGGCGCCAACATCGTCATGTTCGAGAGCATCAATGCCGGCGACAACGACTATTCGGCCATCATCACCAAGCTCAAGGCCCAGGGGGCCGACATGGTTTATTACGGCGGCTACCACGCCGAGTTGGGCTTGCTGCTGCGCCAGGCGCGCGAGCAGGGGCTGGATGCGCAGTTCATGGCCCCCGATGGCGCGGCCAACCCCGATCTGGTGGCCATTGCCGGCCATGCCACCGAGGGCCTGCTGGTGACCATGGGGGCGGATTTCACCAAGCGCCCGGAAAACGCACAGATTCTTGCCGCCTTCCAAAAAGCCGGGCGCGAGCCCGAAGGCACCTTCCAGCTGCCGGCCTACGCCGCCGTGGAAGTGATTGCGCAAAGCATTGCCGCCGTCGGCGACGACCCCGTCAAGGTGGCCGATCACATGCACAGCAGCCGCTTCGACACGGCCGTGGGCGCGGTCGAGTACGACGCCAAGGGCGATCTCAAGACCTTCGAGTTCGCCGTCTACCGCTGGGACGCCCAGGGCCGCCGCCAGCAGGTGCAATAAGGCCGCAGCTGCGCCCGCGTGGGCGTGGCGCGCATCAGGTGCGCGCCACCTCGCGCAGCGTGACGAACTCCTCGGCGCTGGTGGGGTGGATGCCGATGGTGGCGTCGAACTGGGCCTTGGTGGCGCCGCATTGCAGAGCCACGGCAAAGCCTTGCACGATTTCGCCTGCGTCTTCGCCCACCATGTGCAGGCCCAGCACGCGGTCGCTGGCCTCGTCCACGATGAGCTTGACCAGGGTGCGCTCGGCGCTGCCGCTCAAAGTGTGCTTGAGCGGCCTGAAATCGCTGCGGTAGACGTGGATGGCGCCAAAGCGTTGGCGCGCCTGCTCCTCCGTCAGGCCCACGGTGCCGATGGATGGATGGGTGAAGACGGCGGTGGGGATGTTGTCGTAGCTGAGCGTGCGCGCCGCCTGGCCAGGGGCGGGGCCCAACAGATGATCCACCAGCACCATGGCCTCGGCCAGGGCCACGGGGGTCAGGGCCATGCGGCCCACCACGTCGCCCAGGGCGTAAACGCCGGGCACGCTGGTGGCGTAGTGTTCATCGACCTCGATGTGGCCTTGTTTGCTTTGCTTCACGCCCACGCCATCCAGGTTCAGCCCGTCGACCAGCGGGCGGCGGCCGGTGGCGTAGAGCACTGCGTCGGCCTCCAGCGCGCTGCCGTCGCTCAAGTGCACGCGGCGCTGCTCGCCTGCGGCCTCGATGCGCTGGATGTCGGTTTGTACGCGGATGTCCACGCCATGCTGGCGCATCTGCGCGGCGGTGAAGTCGCGCACCTCGTCGTCAAAGCCGCGCAGGATTTGCTCGCCACGGTAGAGCAGCGTGACCTCGGCGCCCAGGCCATGAAAAATGCTGGCCATCTCGCAGCCGATGTAGCCGCCGCCAGCCACCACCAACCGCCGGGGCAAGCGCGGCAGATCGAACATGTCATCAGAGGTGATGGCCAGCTCGGCCCCTGGCAGCTCGGGCTTGAAGGGGGCGCTGCCCGTGGCGATCAGGATGTGGCGGGCGCTGTGGCGGCTGGTGCTGCCATCGGCGGCGCGCACCTGCACGGTGTGGGCGTCGATGAGCGCGCCGTGGCCTTGCAGGCGGGTCACGCCTGCGCCGTCCATCAGCCCTTCGTAAATGCCGTTCAGACGGCCGATTTCCTTGGCGCGCGCGGCCTTGAGCGCGGCCCAGTCCAGCGCGGGCGCGCCGGGCAGCTGCCAGCCGTAGCCGCGCGCCTCTGCAAAGTCTTGCGCATAGTGCGCGGCATAGCTGTAGAGCTTCTTGGGGATGCAGCCCAGGTTCACGCAAGTGCCGCCCATGCGGGCGCTTTCGACCAGGGCCACGCGCGCGCCGCGCTGCGCGGCAAAACGGGCCGCGCGCACGCCGCCGGAGCCGCCGCCGATGACGAAGAGGTCGAAGTCGCGGGCGTCTTGGGAGTCTTTGGAATGGGTCATGGTGGTGGGAGTTGGGTGCAATGAGCCTGGGCCGCGCTGCAAGCCTGTTCAAAGCCCCTGCATGACAGGAGCAGGCTGTGGGCTTGATTCGCCATTGCCAGCAAAAAGGGCCTGCGCCAGCTTCACCGGGCAGGCCCTTTGCAGGCGCGGCGCGAGAGACTTGTCCAGCGTTGCCCTAGAGCGGCCATGAAGCCGCGAGCAGCGGCCCAACCACGGCAGCTCAGATATCGAACTTCACGCCCTGGGCCAGCGGCAGCTCGCGCGAGTAGTTGACGGTGTTGGTGGCGCGGCGCATGTAGGCCTTCCAGGCGTCCGAGCCGGACTCGCGGCCGCCGCCGGTTTCTTTTTCGCCGCCGAAGGCGCCGCCGATTTCCGCGCCGCTGGTGCCGATGTTGACGTTGGCGATGCCGCAATCGGAACCCGACGCCGACAGAAAGCGTTCGGCCTCGCGCAAGTCGGTGGTGAAGATGGCCGAGGACAGGCCCTGGGGCACGTCGTTTTGCAGCGCAATGGCCTCTTCCAGGCTGTCGTAGCCCAGCACGTAGAGGATGGGGGCGAAGGTTTCGTGGCGCACGGTCTCGCTCTGGGCCGGCATCTCGACGATGGCCGGGCGCACGTAATAAGCGCCCGGGGCCTTGTCGGCATCGACGCGCTCGCCGCCAAACACCTGGCCGCCTTCGGCGCGCGCGCTGGCCAGGGCCTTCTCGAAGGCCTCGAAGCTGGCCTTGTCGATCAGCGGCCCGACCAGCACGCCCTCTTGCAGCGGGCTGCCGATGGGCAGCTTGGCATAGGCGGCCTTGAGGCGTTCGAGCAGCTGCTGCTTGACGCTGTGGTGCACGATCAGGCGGCGCGTGGTGGTGCAACGCTGGCCGGCCGTGCCCGCAGCGGCAAAGGCAATGCCGCGCAGCGCCAGATCCAGATCGGCGCTGGGCGTGACGATCACGGCATTGTTGCCGCCCAGCTCCAACAGCACGCGGCCAAAGCGCTGCGCCACGCGCGGCCCGACCTCGCGGCCCATGCGGGTGCTGCCCGTGGCCGAGACCAGCGCCACCTTGGGGCTGTCCACCACCACCTCGCCCAGCGTGCGGTCGCCCAGCACCAACTGGTTCAGCTGCGCCAGCGCAGCGCCGTCGCTGCGGCCGGCGCTAAAACGCTTGAGCGCGCGCATGAACAAGGCCTGCGTGGCCAGCGCCGTCAGCGGCGTCTTCTCCGAAGGCTTCCACACCACGGCATTGCCCGCCACCAGCGCCAGCGCGGCATTCCAGGCCCAGACGGCCACGGGGAAGTTAAAGGCCGTGATGACGCCCACCACGCCCAGCGGATGCCAAGTCTCCATCATGCGGTGGCCGGGCCGCTCCGAGGCAATCGTCAGCCCGTAGAGCTGGCGCGACAGGCCCACGGCGAAGTCGCAGATGTCGATCATCTCCTGCACCTCGCCCAGGCCTTCGGTGAGGATCTTGCCCGCCTCCAGCGCCACCAATTGGCCCAGCGCCTGCTTGTGGGCGCGCAGCTCCTCGCCCAGCAGGCGCACCAGCTCACCGCGCTGCGGCGCAGGCACATCGCGCCAGGCCAGATAGGCCGCATGCGCCTGGTCGATGCTCTGCTGCACCTGCGCGACCGTGTGCGTGTGCAACTGGCCGATGACGCAGCCGTCGATCGGGCTGTGCACCGCCAGATCGCCGCCGGTGTACAGGGCCGGATCGACGCCCAACTGTTGCAACAGGGAAGGGGTGAGTTCGGATGGCTTGGACATGGTGCGGACAACCCTTTCGATGAGATCAAGAAAAACGGCGAGCGCACACAGCGCCCGCCAGCTGGCAGCGGGCAACTATACAGCGCCCAACACCTCTGCCCCTCATCGGAAACCCTGGCCCGCGCCAGCTGGGCGCAGCGCCATCAGGCCATTTCCGCCAAGCGCCTTTCCATCGCCGCGCGCGTGGCTTTGAGGGCCTCGGGCAGGCCCTGCTCCAGTTGCTTGAACAGCT